>JBCCFC010001462.1:0-2734 GCA_039029935.1 Chloroflexota bacterium | reverse complement strand
TTCAACTTTACAAATCGCTACAATCCCATTTTTCACCTAACATTCATGCATTCTTTCTTGTTTTTTCAGAGATTATGCATGGTTTATATCAAGGTAGGGGTTCTCCGACAGACTGCTAGGCGATCTTCATTTTCGGCATCGAATAGCCCATCTTCTTCAATCTGCTCCTGAACGTGACGACGTTCCTCACTGCCCTCGGCATAGTGTGCTGCGGCCTCTTCCCAACGTTGAAGGGTGCGCACATCAAATCTGTCGCTGGTCCCGTTTGTGCCTTGCGTGGTTAATACAGCCATTATGATAGCCCTCTCTACTTATTTTTTGAAGTATAAACCAGTAACACAGATTGGTTATCTGTGACGCAGGTAGCCAACCTGCGATACTGTCCTTTGTTCCATATCTTATCTTTGGAGATCAAATCGTAGAGCCGCAGTGGACCATCTTTGTCATCTCTCTCTGTCAACCGCCGATGATTCAAAGACGCTTTTAGACAGTAGATTGTTCCTATCGGGATGTCTCAACACGTTCGCACACCCCAACCATTAACAATTCAACAATTCACAAATTCAACAATACACAAACTTCCATATTTATAGCCTTTAAATCATTGGGTGATGTGTATGCCACTCAGTTACCTGTTCATAAGCATTCCCCACCCGACAAAGTAATTCCTCTTGCAAATGATGCCCCACAAACTGAAGCGACAGCGGCAAATTATCGTCATTAAACCCACTGACGACAGAAAGCGTCGGCACACCATTGAAATCAAAGGGAATAGTGAACATCTGCCGTGATAGGTCATATATGCCACGCGGTTGGTGATAGGTGCTCGGATCAACGGTCCAAGGGGCACTGGGCATGGTAGGACACGCCAACACCTCAATGTCATTGAAGACCTCGCTGAGTCGTCCATTGCATTCAGCGCGCACGTTGTTGGCCCGTGCATACTCGACGCCCGTAATGCCCGCCCCCAAATCCAGCCATTCACGGAACCACGTGCCATACTCATCTCGCCTTGATGGGTAGGTGGCCTCATGCGCCAAAACAGCCTCGGCAGAGCAGAGTGTCGGCCATGCGGAGACAAACTGGTCGAGCGCAGGCAGTTGAATGGGGACAATCTCTGCACCCAAAGAGGCCAAGATTCGTACCCCTGCAACGACCGAAGCAGCCACGTCAGGGTCCACATGTTTCGCCATAAACGGTTCATCAATACCAATCCGAACACCCTGCACACCTGCATCAATGTGTGCCAACATATCGGGTACAGATTCGTGTAGCGATGTGGGATCGTTGGGATCATGCCCGGCGATGGCCTGAAACATGATGGCGGCATCTGCACTACTGCGTGTCAACGGCCCAACATGGTCGAGCGACTCGCCAAGTCCAACACACCGTAGCGACTGACGCGTCCCCATGTCGGCTTTAAGCCAACCACGCCACAGGCCGCAGCGGGAAAGCGGATAGAACCGCCTGTATCGCTGCCCAGTGTGCCATAGGCCAAGCCCGCCGCTGTCGCTGCCCTCGATCCACTCGATGACGACCCAGGCCACGCATCCAATTTCCACGGGTTGAGCGGAATATCCAAATCAGGGTGATAACCACCCATCGCGCCTTCGGTAAGGTTGAGCTTCCCCAAGAGTACCGCACCCGCTGCCTCTAGTCGTGTAACGACCGTGGCGTCATAGGTGGGGATGTGGTCCGCCAGCACCTTGGATCCGCCCATCGTGCGGACGCCCTTGGTAAAGCACAGGTCTTTCACCGCAATCGGTACACCATGCAATGGACCACGATACTGCCCCGCCGCGATTTCGGCATCGGCTTTTTGCGCCGCAGCCAGCGCATGGTCAGCCATCACAACGGCATAGCTTTTGAGGGTGCTATCGACAGCGTTGATGCGCTCCAGTATCATGGTTGTCAACTCCGTTGACGAGAGCTTGCGTTGACGGATAAGTTTTGCCACTTCGATTAGTGGCATATAGTGCAGTTTATCGTTTTGGTTCCCCATGCGGATATTGCTCCTTGCTAAATAGGTGTGGAATGGCCTTCATAAACGAGAGGCTTCTCCTCCAACACCTTCGTAAAAAACAGCACCAAAGAATCATCATTAACCGTCTGCGCCCCCGGTGGCACAGGCTCGATATCATACATAATGCCACGCCCATCGGGAATATACCCGCGCTTCACATAGAGCCGCTGTGCCGCTCCATAATCAGCATACATGCCAACACCAATCCCCGCAATCGGTGGGGAGAGTGTCGAGTTCTTGGCAATTAAGCACTCGGCCTCATCCATCAATCGTGTGCCAATGCCTTGCCGACGGAATTGAGGCAATACGTTGAAATCAACCACTTCGGGAATATTGCCTTCAAGGAAGGGTGGATAGTCTGATTGCCAGACAACGGTCAAATAGCCTGCAAAAACATCACTACCCTCTGTAACCCACCATGCAACGCGTACCGCTCGCTCGCCAGCCTCTTGCTCCTGAAAATAGCGTTCATACTGCGACGCTGGCTTATCCCACCCAAGAGTCGCAAAGGCGTCCGCAATTTCCTGGATATCACCCTGCTCCAATGCCCGTATGCTCAACATATCTATTCCGTTCTCCAAGATTTAGACAAATATGGACAAAGTGCCATATCGGAAACTTGGTTCCTAATTCAACCACCCAGCCTAGCAAGCTAGGTCTTACATGATGTCCAAAGGCGTGACTTCCCGCCGAACTAGCGGTAGATTATGA
>JBCCFC010001461.1:0-2735 GCA_039029935.1 Chloroflexota bacterium | reverse complement strand
GGGCGCGTCGAAATCCAGATTGCCCTTGCTCGACCGTTGCGTAGAGGCAAAAAAGGGTGAGGGCAAATAGACCACCGCTAAAGGCAATGATCAGGACTTGATAAATCCGATCTGGTCCTTCGGGGAGGATGAGGCCAACCAAGAGGATGAGTGCCATAGGCAATGCGCCGTAGGCCCAAGCGCGCAGACGCAGATGGCTTGCTACCGCAAAACGCGGATGCACGACCACTGTGCTTTGTGCGCCACAAGCCGCAAGCACCCCCAAGAAGAGTGCAGAGAGCGTGGTTTTGCCCAGTAAAATGCCAATGGGTGAGCCGAGTGCTTCTAAACTGATGGCAATGGTGGGCAGTTCAATGAGCAAACTTGCGCCCAAACCAAAGACCACAAGCCATGTGGCAATGCTAATGCGGTCCCGATAATCGACCAGCGGTTGATAGCGTATCTTGCGACTGGGCGCACTATTACCTGTGTGTACTAGCGGGAATTGGGTCATTCGTTGTACAATACTTGTTGAGGATGATCCATCTGATGCAGAATTTTGTGTGACTGCTGGTAGTTGCATAATAATTGTACTATTCTAAACATGCTTGGTTCAATCCAAAATGTCACGTTCATAGCGATGACCTGTGGGACAAACCATATCCTATAGAGCCGATTTTCAAAAGCCAAATCGAACAAACATCTATGCAATACTTTAACACAGCCGACGACACTGTGGCTAATTTGGAACCTAACTTAGTGATTAACGCGACAGCCAATTTTGATATTACGATTCGTGGCAGTGCAGCCCCTTATTCGCTGACGGCACAGTATGACCACCGCACTGCCGAGGGGACGTTTACGCACGATTGTACTCAGCCACTCTGGCAGGATTGCCTTGCGCAACTGGCGCAGACGGAAGAAGAGCTTGGTCATGAACGCCTGCATGGTGTGGGCAGCGAACTGTTTCGTGCGGTCATGCAGGATGCCATCCGTGACCTCTGGGTCCATGCCCGCACAGACCTCGAAGCCGCACGTATCGACAGTCTGCGTATCCGTCTGATGTTGCAACCACCAGCCGTTGCCAGCCTCCCTTGGGAGAGCCTGTATGATGCAGATCGCCACATGACCTTTGCTGCAACAGGTAAAATGCCCTTGATTCGTGTGGAAAATTCGCATCAACATGTCGGTCAAGCGCGCTCAATCCATGCAGAATTACCCATTCGTATCCTGCTAGCGATTCCTGACGATCCGACAAAACAGATTGATACAGCCAAAGAAATCGATGCCATTCACGACGTTTTTACCGACTTAGGGCCTAATCAAGTACAACTCGAAATATTGCAAGGAAAATTTAACATTATCGATTTGCGCAAAGCCCTTGAACGCCATCAATCACAGATTCTACACGTTGTCTGTCACGGCCAGCCAGAGGGGTTGCTCTTTTGGCAACGGGGGGAACCCGTGTGGGTGACACCTGATGCCATGCACACAACATTGGAACGCACAACCTCGGTGAAACTGGTGCTGCTCAACGCCTGTCTTGCCGGACAATCGTCCGAGCGCGAAGCCTTCGCCACCGTTGGGCCGCAACTGCTCCAAGCGGGCATCCCCGCTGTCATCGCCATGCAATTTGCCATCCTAGATGATGATGCCGTCGACTTTGCCCGCTACTTATACGAAGAACTGTTAACAGGCCCGTCACCCGGTGTAATTGATGTTGCGGTGGGCTATGCACGGAGTAATTTGTATGTACTCAACTCGGATCGCTTTGGATACGGAACACCCGTGCTGTGGCTCAATGCAGAGGATGGCAAAATTTTTGATTTGGGGAAACAGCCACCTGTCCAACCCTCTACACCCCTGCCCAATCCCGTAACATCGTACAACTTTAACAAGCAAGCACCAGCATCGCCGCAGGTTGCACGACAAGCGAAACGTCAAGCCCCACCTGAAATATCGCTGCCCCAAGTCCCCACAAACCGTAGACCTGATTATCGAGACCCCAATGCCGTTCCCAGACCCTCGCCGCCGATTGCACCATTTGATCCAGCGCGCTTGCCCGTGAAGCCAGAGGAGAAAGAGTCCCCTGCCTCTAATGTGCGTCCACGTATACGACAGCCTAATCTGCACAGGGAATCTCCATACAGAGATTACCCACAGAAGCCAGCAAAACCAGCGCAACTCAACGATGAAATGCAGCAGGCTATCGAAAAAGATCAGGTGTATCTTCATGATCTAGAAGATGAAATTGCGCTGTTAGCCAGCATTGATATCTCGTCACTGCCAAAAACGATGTTAACAATTGTTGAGCGCGACTGGCAGCGATCTATGAAAACATTACACGACCTATTGGGTCAGCTACATGCCATTGATACACCGGGGCATCATGTCAACGAACACAATGACAAAATGAAACAGATTCGGGCAACACAAAAGAATTTAGAGCGGTTATTGACGATTGTTGCCTCGGATATTGAGTTACCGCCAGAGATTCAGCGGCTTATTGATGTGTGATAGGTCCTTCCAAGATAAAGGAGAGTATCGCAGGTTGACTACCTACGTCACAGATAACCAATCTGTGATACTGGTGTATACAAAGGAAAGTATCGCAGGTTGGCTACCTGCGTCACTTGAAAACCGTCCACCGTATCCACTTCCAATCCTACGTGCTCACAGTGATCTCGTAGCCAGCGAACTTGAGCCGCATAGGGTGCGATGACGGCGATCTCACTCGGCCGCAGACCGATATCGAT
>JBCCFC010001460.1:0-2738 GCA_039029935.1 Chloroflexota bacterium | reverse complement strand
TTTCTTGCCTTCGCAGTTTTGCCCTCAACATTCTTCGGCATAATGGCATTTCCAATGTTCGTCTTGCTATTTTTCGCAATAGCATGGATATTTACCATCTTCTTGATTATCAGGGCGTTCTTTAGAACTGAACAGCCCTGAGGGCAAAATCAACCATTACACGAAAACGCACTACGCCTCATCTTTGGCAGTCGTGGCATTATGGCCGATGCGCCCATTCACGATTTAGCCCAGATCACATTTCAGGAAGGACAACCAGCGCAAAAGACATTTCTATTCATTGCCACAGAAGGGAATGCAACCAAAGCGCAAGACCAGCCGGGTTGCCTGTTTAGTGATGACAATGGGTTGACATGGACGTATTTGGGGGTAGATGGGCCTTACGAAGTTGTGGCATTAGCCATTGTGCAGACAAGTGCAAACGAGGCTACATTGTGGATAGGTGCGGAAGAATGGATTGAAACCGATGTCGGGATGATATTGGCGGGGAAAGTATATCAATATGAATTGTCCTTTGATGCATCGACTGGGTCGATTGACGCCAGCCAATTCTGGGAAAAATTGATCAGTTCGGAGGAAATGAAGACGTTTAGTATTCTCTCCATGACAGCCGCAAAAAAAACAAATGACTCAGATGTTGCTCTGTTGCTTTTTGTGGGAACCGAAAAAGGTGTCTATCAATATGATGCAACCACAAGAACATGGTTGCGATTTGTAAAAAAACAAATTGCATTTGACGTCGATGTCTTTCCCATTCAGTCCATGCCCCATTTATTGGTTGCCACCCATAAATGGATTCGATTGATTGCTTTTTCTAAGAAGGCGAAGCCAAGGCACATAATCAATTATGTCTTGACAACGACCATCAACTCAGCACAAGACACCGTATGGGCGGGGAGTGCGTTTGATAATGTCCAGCAGTTTGATATCGCTACAATGTCTTGGCAAACGTACGCAGACGTACACGAAATTGCGCCCTTACATAGACCGATTTATTGTCTATACCAGAGGGTTGAGCAAGAACAACAAGTGTTGTATGCGGGCACAAACGATGGTATCTATCGCAGCATAGACGGTCAAAGTTGGACATCCTTTAATGCTGTTTCCCCGCAGAGCGAAAGCCTGGCCGAAACGATTGTGGTTGCGTTGACCGAAGTGAATGATATGCTGATTGCTGGGACGGCGCAACGTGGCTTGTGGCGGCATGAGGCAGGGGGTTCAGGTTGGGTCAGAGTCTCACAAGGGTTGGCTCGGATTGGTCGTTTGGTGGACGCACAAGCACCAAGAAACCCAATGGAGAATGGTGCTGAGTGGGTTACACCGTTGACCAACGCCCTTGCCGCCAATGGTATAGGCACACATATTCTTCATATTCCGAGAGAGAATTTTACATCGCTATCATTTGATTTACATGCGAACGCTGATGTGACGCTCTCCCTCTACTACGCCTCGCCTCACATCGACTTGACGCAAGGCAACGCTGCGGGATTACAGTGGCGTCCATTGGTCAATCAGTCCATTGAGGAAGAGCCACTCAAATCAGGGTTTTATCTTGTTGTTGTCAAAGCACAGCAATCAACTGAGTATGAAATTAGCGCGACACTGAGAAATAACGAGGAGTTATAGTATGACTGTATCCATGCACTGTTCAAGAATGCAATTGGCTTGCATTTTCGTCCTGCTGATGCTGTTTTCCACAGCATGCCATCAACCACAGGTAGCCAAATTAATTATTGAAGGGATAGATCATCACCATGAATCAGACTGTGATGCAAGCTGTCCGCCAACACACGACGTGGACATGGCTGTCAGCACAGCGGTAGCACAAGGAGAATTGGCTATAGCTGTGGCCCAAACAGCGGAAGCTGTTGCAAACACAGCACGTCAACAGGCCGAGGCGGCGGTGATGGCCGTCGAAACAATGGAGGCGGCACAGCGGCAGATGACAGAAACATCTGCACCTACAACACCAATAAACCCCACAGCTATCACACCGACATCAACGCCTGTACCAGCGACAGCGACAGAGAGTGTCGCAGAATTTGAGGCGATGGGCGCGGCTATTCAATACCAAACGTCGGAGGGGGTGACACAAGCGTTATACTATCCAGCGACAATGGAGGTCTATCCATCAATTGCTGAATTTGAATCCAAATGGCTAGATAGTGGTAAGCTACAGGAAACCGGAACCGTGCAGTTGGCACTCATTGATATCACGGATGAGAACGCAACGGGGGACGTTGAGCAACAATCAAAATTGTTCTATGCAGATTCACTGACCAATGGTGTCCCAGTCAAATGGGACAGTTGGAGTGAATATACGTTGCTCGAAAAAATTGTTAATCAGACATCAAATGTCGAATATCTACAGACGTCTCCGTTCAAGATTATAGATGCCGCCTCTTTTACCACCGTACCAGATATAACGGTTCGGGAGAGCCTTTTGAATCTGGAAGAGGATGAATTTGACGACGAGACACTATCAATGATCCACCGTATGGTGATTGAAACGACGATAGACGGAGAAAGCACATCCACATTGATTATCGTCATTGATGACTCTGGTGCTGGTGGGGATACCCATCAACATTATTGCACGACCTGTCCATATGAAATTTGTTGTTGGGTTTGTTCACAACTGGGCTATGTACCACCTTTTTTCTGTACGCAGTAAATAACACTGCTGAAATAAAGTCAAATTGTGTAATGGTCAGTAACAGGTTGAACAATTTGACCAG
>JBCCFC010001459.1:0-2748 GCA_039029935.1 Chloroflexota bacterium | reverse complement strand
GCATGGGATTATATCATTGTTCACGGTTGGACTCAACACTGCAACGACTCTGTAACAGCTTCCCTATATGGGATACGGTAATGAACACGATATAGTTTATTTGCTGAGTAAGAACAAACAGGCTATAATACTACGTAATTTGGACGTATCATCATACCATCACCGAAAGGAAACCATCTATGGCCGACACTGTATACAACATCCACGACCGAGGATACACCAAACTATTCTCAAACCTCACCATTTTCAAGCAACTACTGTTTAGCTTTGTCGAAGAGTCTTGGGTCGATGAACTCGACTTTAACACGGCAGAACGCATCAACAAATCGTTTATCTCGGACAGCTACAAACATCGTACCAGTGATATCCTTTACAAAGTAAAACTGCGTGGCAAGGATATTTACTTGGTGATTCTGACCGAGTTCCAATCGAGTGTAGACCGTTTTATGGCATTGCGTGTTCTCCACTACATCACCTGTTTCTATATGGATTACATCGAAACCAAGCGCAAAGAGATGGACAACCGTAAAGACGCAGGGTATTTATTACCTGCGATTTTTCCGATTGTGTTGTATAATGGCACAGAAGATTGGACAGCCCCAGTTGATATTGCTGACCTGATTCAACAACATGAACTTCTTGATTTGGGTGAATATAAACTCAATTTCAAGTATTTCAAGATTTCAGAAAACACATTTAGCCAAGAAGCATTGCTCAAAATGCACAACATCGTGTCAACACTTTTTCTTGCTGAGACCAATTATGATATTGACTTGTTGGTACAAGAGATGTTGGGATTGTTCGAGCATGAGGAGGACAAACGTGCCATTTCATTGTTGTTCAATTGGTTTATGCAGTTATGGAAGAACGACAAAATTAGCCGAGAAGATTATGACAAATTAGATGAAGTTTATCGCAGTGCAGAGGAGGTCAAGACTATGTTAGAGGCAACAATTGTAACCTACAAGCAAAAATTGGTTAACCAAGGGATCGAACAAGGTCGCATAGAAGGTCGTGAGGAAGGTCGTTTGATGGAGCGACGGTCTATGCTAGTGGGAACGGCTGGCTACATCTATAAATTATCAGACGACCATAAGGCCACTCTCAAAGAAGAATTGAATGCGATTGATTCCATAGAGCCATTGATTGAACTAACCAATATGTGTCTGGATCGAACGCCGTTTGATGAATTTCGAGACAGATTGAACGAAATGCTTGCTGAGTAGCATGACTAATCATCAATGCTACCATCCCCTTCTGCCGCTAGATTTATGAAAAAACGTTGGATGCTTCAACGAAAAGAAGAAACAACACTATATATCATGCTCGTTCCCTATATCGTTGGGCTAATCGGTCTGGTCCTCATCCCTAGCCTGTTGTCGATTGGATTGGCCTTTACGCGCTATGATGCTTTGACAGCACCCGAGTGGGTTGGATTCAAAAATGTATTGCGACTCTTTTCAGATCGATTGTTTGGCATTGCGTTAGCAAACACACTGCTCTATCTAGCCTTAGCCGTGTCACTACGCATGATGGGCGCGCTATGCTTGGCCTTGTTGCTACAGGGAGCAGGGCGAGTGGTGAACGCTGTTCGTAGTGCTGTCTTCACCCCCACCGTGATACCCGATGTTGCCTATGCACTGGTCTGGTTGGTGGCGTTTAATCCGAAATGGGGACCTGTTAATCTATTCCTTGGCGCATTTGGTTTGCCAACACCCGCATGGGTCATTGAACCTTGGCCCGCGCTACTGGCCTTGGTCATTATGGCAACATGGCAGTTGGGTGAAGGCTTTATTGTTCTGCTGGCTTCCTTAAAGGAGATTCCTACTGGGCTGATTGAAGCCAGTTTGTTAGATGGGGCCAATGGACGCCAACGCTTTTGGTATGTTATATTCCCCTTGCTTTTGCCCCGTTTTCTGCTCTTGACAGCCAGAGATGTCGTTGTCAGCTTGCAGGCAAACTTTGTGCCATCGCTTCTGGTCACCAAAGGGGGACCGGGGTATGCAACACTGCTACTCCCTCTCTACACCTATCAACTTGCTTTTGACGACCTACGTTTTGGCTATGCTGCTACAGTGGTGTGGGCGATGTATGTGATTACACTGTTTATCATTATCGTACAATACGCGGTCAGTCGGCGGTGGCAGACTTCATAGATAGAAATATATACTCGTTTCCTCTATGAAACCTCTGCGTTCTTTTCGCTCTCTGCGGCTCGCCTTTTCACTGTTTCATCTGTCTCACCTGCGCAATAGACTTTGCAATCACACGCACAGTCGCTGTGACCCAAAAAACGGTCCATGCGGCCAAGATTATGCCAAATAATGGAATACGCACTTCATCCTCAATCGGTTTATAGGTTACACCCTCTGGTGACACATGGATATAACCGCGCGGTGTGGCACGTCCGCCACCACCGCCGCCGCCGCCGCCACCTTCGCCTGTACCACCTTCGCCTGTACTGTCTTCATCTGTGGGTTCGCTCTCCTCGCCATCTTGCTCCTGCCCTTCAGCCTGCTCTGTACCACCAGAGACCTGCCCATAGCCACCACCATAGCCAAAACCAAACTCAACCTGGGCAACAGGGATAAGCGTCACATCATGCTCGGTAATGGGTGCGCCAAAAACCGTATCCGCACCAATTCTGTTGACAAACTGTTCAATTGGTTCTGTACTGACTAATGATTGCTGTTCCATCCTTTACCTCCACTACACTAAAAAATTAACGATTCAACAATTCAACAATTC
>JBCCFC010001458.1:0-2751 GCA_039029935.1 Chloroflexota bacterium | reverse complement strand
GTTTTTTTATATTCATAGGGTTATTTGGATCCTTATAGAAGGAACATAGCAGAAAATTTAAATCATATGGAGAGGGGCAAATACGGCCATTCTTTTACACCCTCCCCACACGTTCCTTAAAATGCTGTTGTCAATTCCATCGCTTTGCCCGCTTCTGCCGAACGATAGGCTGCATCAAAAATCTCAACAACATGGCGTGCATGTTCTGGTGTTGCCAGCGTCGGTTTATCATCCAGCACGTAATCCACCAATTGCATGATATCCTCATAGACGTGCTCTTCGCCCACACCACGATGATTGCCAACAACATGGGGCAGTGAACCGTTCATACCAAACTCTTCATCAAGTTCGCGGCCTTCATAGTCAAAGCGTTCACCATTGAGCATACTACCATTGATCACGCCATTTTGCCCAAAAATCATAGGGCGTCCCATGTTTGGCAGTCCACCAGCGGGCGTCCCATAAACAAAGGAGAAGAGATTATCGCCAAAGTCCAGCACCATCAATGTATTGTCGTCCATGTCAGTTGGCAACATTTCGCCCCGGAATTCGCGTTCATGAATGCGTACACCAGAGAAGGCAGTCACACGTTTTGCTGGCCCGAGAATGCCTGTCATTGCATGGAGACCGTAGACTGTCATGTCATAGAGCGGTCCACCACCCGGCTTGCGGAAATACCACGCTGGGTTGACATTGGTTAGCGGGTCATCGCCGCTACGCACACTTGATTCATTTTCATGATATGTGCCAAAGGCTGCACCTGTGACAGCCCAAGTCAAACGTCCAATCGCGCCATCCTCAATCATCTGCTTGATTTTCTGGTGACGTGGCCGAATCATCTCACCCGGTGACGAGACCACTTTGACACCTTTGGCGTTGGCAGCGGCGATCAATGTATTGGCCTCTTCGACCGTTGTGGTCATGCTTTTGTTGAAGTGCAGATGAACACCGTTCTCCACAGCCAACATGCCTTGCTCAAAGTGAAAGCCGATGGGTGAGCAGATGGACACAGCATCCACAACATTGGCCTCCATCATCTCTTCCATCGTTGCAGAAGCAAAGGGGACATCCCATTTGGCTGCTGCTGCCTCTGCACGTTCCAACACAGGATCGCAGACAGCCGCAATCTGTACTCGATCCTTGACATCATCCATCACCAAATGTTGAAAGTGACAACGCAGTGCAATGCTACCTGCGCCGACGACACCTAAGCGTAGTGGTGTACTCATCGTTTTGTTTTCTCCTTATTGTTTAGCGTAATTCCAAGTTGATTTTTTTCGTTCAGTTAGCACGCCCTCGTGCGGGTCGATCCGGCACGAGGGCGTGCCTACTAAACGGGTATTTTATTCTGTGGAATGGCCTAACCGAGCGACACACAAATTTGCCACATAGGTTTGCCTATAGGATTATACCGAATTTGTCTAGGAATCCAAACCTAGTATTTGGATAGGCGCGTCAAGAAGCGGGACATAACCGCACATCTTTGAATCCCTCACAGTTGACAAATTGCACAGGCTTGATACAATCAACCATGCATACGATTGATTATCATCTGTTGAACAGTTATTGAAAGTATAATTTGAGTGTAAAACCATGAAACGCAAACGCATTAAACGCAAATCATCGGTCAATCAACCAATCCTGAAACCCAACCCGCCTGTCACAGTATCTAATGATGGTCTCAGCGGGGTTCATCCCGGTGCGCTCGATGTACCGGAGGAACTGCCGCCCGCAGACGTCACCATTGACCCCGCTGATATACAGCTACCCTCCAGCCCACCGAAGCCAGGCATGGCCTGGATTCCGGGTGGCATATTCATGATGGGTGCGGATGAATTCTATCCAGAAGAGGCTCCTGCCCATGAGGTGGCTGTCGATGGCTTTTGGATGCAGGCTCGTGCTGTGACGAATGAAGAGTATATGAAGTTTGTCAATGCGACAGGTTTCAAAACCTTTGCAGAGAAAGTACCCAAAGCAGAGGATTATCCGGGTGCGCCCCCATCCATGTTGGTCCCTGGATCACTGGTCTTTGTCAAACCACGTGGACGGGTAGACTTGAATAACTATCAAAATTGGTGGCAATTTGTGCCAGGTGCAGATTGGCGTCATCCAGTCGGACCAAAGAGCTCGATTCGTAAGCTACGCAAACATCCAGTCGTTCACATCAACTATGAGGATGCATTGGCCTATGCCGAGTGGGCGGGATATGAGTTACCCACCGAGGCGCAGTGGGAGTTTGCCGCACGTGGTGGCTTGGAAAAGGCGATCTACACGTGGGGCAATGGACTGAGGGTGGATGGCAAGATGATGGCGAATACGTGGCAGGGTGAATTCCCTTGGCAGAATTTGGTGGAGGACGGCTACGAGGGTACGGCTCCGGTCGGTTCATTCCCACCCAATGCCTATGGGCTGTATGACATGGCAGGCAATGTGTGGGAGTGGACCAGCGATTGGTTTAGCGCAACCCATCCTATCGACACCACCAAATCTTGTTGTACGCCGCAAAATCCACGTGGTGCCAATATGGATGCCAGCTATGATCCAGCCATGCCCCATGTCCGCATTCCGCGTAAAGTCATCAAGGGTGGGTCCTATCTCTGTGCGCCCAACTACTGTCTGCGCTATCGTCCAGCGGCGCGCTCACCGGAAATGATTGACAGTGCGACCAATCATCTGGGGTTCCGCTGTGTGATTAATATATAAAATGACTCTGCTGCAAAAAGGTGAAAATAGCCCAAAAGTCCGACTTCT
>JBCCFC010001457.1:0-2761 GCA_039029935.1 Chloroflexota bacterium | reverse complement strand
CCGGATTCGCATCATCGCTGGGTGCAGATGGTTCGACAGAAGGGCTAATCGGCGTTAAAGGCAGTTGAACAGGACAACCACTCAGTAATAACATCAAACAGAGCAGACCACTACTCATTATTATTCTTATGGGCATAATCATTCCTTATTAATTAAGTTGCGAGTTGCAGGTTGAAAGGTTGAAAGGTTGAAGGGTTGAAGGGTTGAAGGGTTGAAAAGGTGGAAATCTAATATATATTTCCAACTCGCCACTATCAATTTTCAACTTTCAACTCTCCACTTTCAACTTTCAACTCTCCACTTTCAACTTTCAACTCTTTCATTCTCATCTGATATTCACGATATTGACCAAAGCCAAATTTGGCATAAAAATCAAGTAAATCGGTCCAATCAATGACACAACCGTTGATGCCATTATTAAAAAAGCGGCGCATACTGGCGTCAATCAGTGCCGCTGCATAGCCTTGGCCGCGCGCTGCTTTGGAGACACCAATCGGCCCCAGCTGTCCCCAAGGGCGGGGCAATGTGTATGGATAGAATCGTTCGATGGGTCGATAGGAGTCCTCAAAGGTTAGCTGACAAAAACCTTGCACCGTCAGGTCATCTGCCTCCCCCGTTTCTGTTTTTCCAGTCTCTGCCCACAATAACATATAGTCAGAGATACGACCGCCTTCGGCAAGAAACCGATCACACTCGTAATGCCATCGCCCTGGAAACTCCCGTTGGAGAAAATTGAGCAGTGCATTTTTGTCTCGTTTGCGCGCAGGACGTGCGACACCCGCAATCGCACGAACAGACGATGATGTGGTGTACATCGCGACATTGCTCATGACATCCCACGTTGTGGATTGTGTTTGATAGCCATGCTGCTCAAAAAATTGTCCTGAGCCAAGTTTGCCGTCAAACTCAACAGGCAATCCGGGCGCAAAGGGACGCAAGCTGCCCCCTAACCGAATTTGTTGGCAACCTCGCTCTTGTAGCCACGTCTCGGCCCATGTCAACAAAGCTGTCCCAACACCTTTTCGTTGTGCATCCGGATGCACACCCATTGCATCAATCAACCCTTGATTTGGTGATTCAAAAGCAGCAAATATAGCGTTATATGTCACAAAATGGCTGGCGAGAATAAAGCCCACTGGTTGATTGGCATCATCTATCGCAAGACAACAGTTCTGTCGAATCTCATCACTTGGCGTGACATTATAGTTGACAAGCTTGGGTGAAATGGGCAGTTCATCAGGACAGGCTGCATTCCAAATATCGACAATGGTGTCTGTGTGTTTGTCTAGATTTTCGCTAAATGCGTGTAATTGAATGGTCATAGATTGAATTTTGAATTGTTGAATTTTGGTTGACGAAAACAGTCTTGCCTATCTTAAAGTTGAATTGTAAATTTAACAAGTTAGGCTACGACACAGAATAAAATATGGAACTTGCCTTGGAAGTAACATGGCTATTCTTGTCCGTTCTCGACAAATTTCGGGCTATCGCCCGACGCTCAGGTAGCCAACCTGAGATACGATGAATGCGCCTATGATATCGGTAGCGAAAACCCAAACATCGTCCCGACTGTCTCCGATTGCACCCAAATTCGGCCATTGTGCGCTTCCACAAAGCCTTTGCAGATGGCAAGCCCTAGCCCAATGCCGCCTTGTTCACGGTTGAGCCGGCTAAGTTCTCTATCGCTGGTGGGGAAACCTTAGCCCGTGTATGCAACCACGCTTCCCCAACAGGGTCACGTGTGATCATCCAAGGAATGCCCGAACGCTTGGTATGGTCTACAAGTTGCTGATGCCATTGCACAATATCCGCCCCGATTCCTCCTGTGTCGTGGAGTCTGGCTTCGGGAACGGAGTTTGCTGTAAATGGGTTGTATGTATACAATAAAGAACCATCCGAATTTGCCAATAAAATTGCATAGCGTTCACCAATGGTCTCTGCTTGTGTGGTCCGCTGACGCCGTAATGCGCTTGCCCATTCTTCTGCCCTTGCACCCTCTGTGACTGTACTGTCCACCGTCTTGCCAATCACCTCTTTTGCCAAAAGTTTGACCAAGATGACATCGAGTTCAATCACATTTTGGCGCAGTTGGGTGCGCAACGAAACCAGCCACGCAGTCACACTAACCAGCAACACCGCCAGCACAATTAAATACCAGATTTGATATTGTCTAGCCGTAGGCTGACTGGATTGACGGGGCGGATTGACGGCATCAAAGAGTGAGTTACTCATGGGGTTCTTTTCTCAGAACCAACACCGAGCGTGTGACCTCTAAAACCACAACGCCATCTTGGTTGCGTCCAAGATGCTTGAAACGCGCAACCCCACAGTCTGGTTTGGAGCGTGACAGCCGTTTGTCCAAGATTTCTGTCTCCACATAGAGCGTATCTCCATGAAACAACGGATGTGGGTGGTTGACAGTTTCATAGCCAAGATTGGCAATGATGGTTCCTTCGGTCAATTCTGGCACAGTGATGCCCACTGCCAAGCCCAGTGTAAAGATACCATTGACAATACGCTGCCCAAACTGTGTGTTCTTAGCAAAATCCTCGTTAAGATGGAGCGGTTGTGTGTTCATAGTAAGCGAACAAAAGAGGACATTGTCCATTTCTGTCAACGTTCGACCCATGCTGTGTTTGATGGTTTCACCGATCCTTAATTCTTCGTAATATTTTCCTGCCATAATTTGGTTTATCCCGATAATAATAGTATGATGATTATGAATGACCTGTTAAGGTTGCCGGTCTTGAAGGCGGCCGTG
>JBCCFC010001456.1:0-2770 GCA_039029935.1 Chloroflexota bacterium | reverse complement strand
GGGGTCCGCCCACCGGGTCCGGGGGGGGGGTGTTTGGGGGGGTTTGGTGGGGTTTGTTTTGGGTGTGGTCCCCCGGTTTTTTTTTTATTTTTTTAAAATATTTCACCCCCTCCGGCTGGTCCCTACAACCTTACCCGACAGCAAAGTCAGTATATGGCCGCATGTGTGGTGCTTGAAACCCAAGGACAATCTGGTCATTGGGGATACCATGCTCCAAGAAATAGGTAGCAATGCCTTCCTCGGTCCAGTCTTCCTCGATCCAAACTTTTCCATTGCGGATGGCAACATGCAGAATGGTCAGCAGATCACGTTTGCTCTCGTGCCAGCCGATGTTACGTACAAGATAATGCTGATGCTCATCGTCAAAGATGAGAGCCATCTCATGGCCCATAGATGGCCGCGAGTGCTGTACTGTGTCATCGCGGTAGGTACGCAAGGCGTTTTTTACCAGCGTAATATAATTTATTGCTCTTCGTGTTTGATCCATTTGACAACCTCCTTTCGTGGTACATCCACGATCAATAAATTGATTTTGTTTATCTTTACAATTTGTGACGTTGCCTGCTGCTGGAACAGCATTTCATACACAGATTTATCAATTGCCATGAACATTTCATAGGTTTCTTGCTTAAACGTCAAAATGTTTCGGTAGTAAATGTACTGCCCAAGCGCGTGTTGCATTTCCTTGATAAAAGAACGGCCACCAAAGGTTTTGATTTCAACCAAAATTTGGCGATCATCTTTTTCTGCCAAAATTGGCGGTGGTTCTGCGATCACGTCGGCGCGAATTTCCACTTCTGCATAACGGATACTAAAATTCTGGTGCAGAATATGCCAATCATCATTTTTGAGTGCTGCAACCACAGCATCATGTATTTTATCATTTGCCATAGGGATATTATAGCGATGAACAACAAAACCATCAAAATTGAGTGTGATTATTGTGGACATGTCTTTCGTGCCAAGTTTGAAGACCTAAACAAAACCCGCGTCGTGCATAAAAATCCAGCGTTGCCGGATGAGACACGGTATATGATATCATGTGAAAATTGTGGCAAGACGGTGATTGTGGAAATTGATGTGAAAAAGTAAGCACAGTATCGCAGATTGGTTATCTGCGCAGGATCGCAGATTGGTTATCTGCGGGAAACAGATAACCAATCTATTTTACTGGAAAAAGTAGGACAATCCAATGAGGAACGAAGACACACAAACCCTGTCACATCATGAACACACAGATGATGAGGAAATCGTCTATAAATCGCGCCGCCCCAATCCCAACGAACAGCGGATTATCGACCTCTTTGACCGATTTGAAGCCGAGGCCATCACCTCGCTGGAGCAAGGCGCACGGCAGGTCATCCAGCTAGTCACGCTCTTCTACGGTGCAGTCATGGGCTTGGTTTCGCTGCAACCAGAGAGTATCCGCACCTATGTAGACAACGAGGCCGCGTTGATGGCCGCATTGGTCTTGCTGTTGGCCCTAGCCGTCGCCGTCCTCACCGCCACCCATGTGCTGATGCCGCTCCCCTACGAATACCGTGCGGGCAGTGTTGACGACCGCGAGCAAGCCTATGCGCGCATGATCCGCCGCAAAGACCGCAGCTACCGCGCCGCGCTCTGGGCCTTTGGCATTGGGGTCGCCATGATGCCAGTGGTGATTGTGGCTGTGGTGTTATTTTGATGAAAAAGCTTGTTAGCATTTCAGCATTTCAGTACACTAGCTGACTCGCTGACTAACCTTTCCCCCTCTACTGAATATTGGCTTCCAACGCGGCCAGCGACGCCGCCTTATCCCCACTGCGGATGGCATCCAAAATGCCTTTGTGTTCGTGGTAGCTGTCCATGAGGTCATCAAAGCGTGTGTATTGCATCAGCATACGCAACGCAATCGGTTGCCAGAGGGCAAAGATGTCTTTATCGTCATGACTCTGGATGATGGCTTGGTGAAAGCGTAGATCGTGGTCAACCAGTGCAGCGGTATCGCCTTGCTCGCAGGCCGCTTGGATATCGGCCAAGATGCCTTCCCACTGCGCAATGTCGGCTTCTGTGATGTGGTCAAAAATCGCGTCGAGCGCAAAGGTCTCAATTTTGCGGCGCAGGTCAACCGTCAGCGGGCGCACAGAGTCGCTGAGATATTGCGCCACACGCACCCCTTTGTTTGGCTCTGCAACCAGCAGCCCTTGTTGGGTGAGCTGACGCAGTGCCTCGCGCACAGGGCCTCGACTGACAGCAAAGCGAGTCGAGACTTCCTGTTCGCGCAACGGTTGCCCCGGCTGCAACTCCCCAGATAGAATCTCATGGCGAATACGCGCACTGAGTTGTTCTGGGATGGTGCGATAGATAATTGGTTCTGACATAATTTTGTCTAGCCCATTATCCTTTGACAGCACCTGCCGCTAATCCCTGAATGAGATACCGTTGGAAGACGAGGAAAACAATGGCAACAGGCAAGGTTGTCATAACCGCCGCAGCCATCACTTGCCCCCAGAAGACACCCGCCTCGCCACCAACAAAGCCACGCAATAGCACAGGTAAGGTACGCACACTCTCGCTTGATGTAAACATAAAGGCAAAGAGGAAGTTGTTCCATGAGGCGATGAAAACAAAGAGTGCGGCAGCGATGACCCCCGGAATTGCCACTGGCAGAATCACGCGGATGAGCAATGAAATTTCAGGCATAGCCGACCAAACTAATTTATTAGCCCTTAATGCTGCAATAGAGGCCGCACGAGCGGGTGAGCATGGCCGAGGGTTTGCTGTTGTTGCC
>JBCCFC010001455.1:0-2771 GCA_039029935.1 Chloroflexota bacterium | reverse complement strand
CAGGCTTTTGCGACAATCGCCGAGACGCTGGTCCCCCGGACCAATCCGGCAGCCCAGGTGACGGCGGCGGCACGGAAGATCCTGAAACGTTAGACGACGCCGACCCATAGGAAAGGACTGTGCATTTTTCTGAAAAAAATTGCTTGCATGTGTGTCCTATATTCACCTTCCGGATATCGATACATGCGTAACGCCAATTGAAACGTGGAAAATAAACCTATGACAACAAACAAGCCAACCGAAGAGCCAATCCTAGAATCTAGCACCAATCATAACGTGCGCACCGGTGACATCTCACACAGCCGTGACACTGTAATCGCCAATGAGGTGACAATCAACCATTATGGCTCCCCGCAACTTTCAGACACGCCTGCAGAATCGGATGTAGCCATCGAACAACGCTACTGCCAGCAAGTCATCACCCACTATAACCAGCTTACGTTGACGGGTTTGCCGGAGCGCGAGACGGGGCTGAACACGGTCCCGCTTGATAAGGTGTTCGTCAAGCTCAATACACAGATTGCGCAGGCGGGACGGCTAGATAGCGCAGCACAACAGGAGCTAACGCGTTTGGAGCAAGAACTTCATCGGCTAGAAGCATCAGGAAATGGTGATACACAGCAAATGCAGGAATTGCAGATGCGCATGGCACGGCTGGAGGCAGAAGCACGCCAACCCAAAACGGTGACGCTCTCGGTGGCCGAGGCTTTGCATCAGCATCCTCACCTTATGATCATTGGCGGGCCGGGGAGTGGTAAGACTACGCTTTCGCGCTGGCTGGCCGTCGTCTTTGCACAGAAACGACAGGCGACAGCAGAGGCTTTGGGGCTGCACTTCATCGAAAATCGGTTGCCCATTCTACTGGAATTGCGCCGTTTTGCCCCGGTCTTTGAGCAGGAATGCAAGACACCAGAGGCATCTGATCTTACCACTATCATTGCCAACTACATTAGCCGCAACCCCATCTACAAGGAGACACCCGCCACCTTTATCCGCGATGCACTGACTGCTGGCCGCTGTATTGTCCTACTTGATGGCGTCGATGAGATTGCGCAATTGGAGGCACGACAGGTATTGAGCGATTCTATTAGAATCTTTACACAGGCTTTCTCAAATACACAACAACGCAACAATCTCATCCTCGTGGCCTCAAGACCACACGGCTTTCAGAATGTCGGCTTAGGCGGCACATTTCAACGCAGTGAGGTCAGACCCTTTAGCGCAGAGGATGTGGCTGACTTTATCACACACTGGTACGACAACGCCTACAGCCATCTAGGAGATGAGTACCGCGACGAAGCGCAAACGCTGATTGAGGCCATTGCTGCCAACCCACGCGTTACCGAGCTTGCCACCAACCCGCTACTCTGCACCATCATTGCCATTGTCTATCGCAACAACCGTGTGCTGCCCAATCGCCGTGTCGAGTTGTATCTCAAGTGCTGCGAAGCCCTGCTCGACACATGGGAGCGTAACAAGGCCATTAAGGAATCGGGGCTAATCGGCAAATATGACTGGCAGACCAAGCTGGAATTGCTGGCTCCGGTGGCCTATTGGATGCACAGCGAACGCGAGCGTGTAGCTGCACCCGAAGAGGCTGTGGTGGCACAACTAGCAGCGGGGTTGCTCGATAAACGGCTGGCGCACAATGAGACAATGGCCCAGCAAGAGGCGCGTGACTTTATTACCGTTGTCCGTGACCGTAGCGGCATCTTGCAAGGACGGGGTGATGGGTCGCTGGAGTTTGCGCATCGCACTTTTCAGGAGTATTTGGCGGCGCGTTATATTGCTGGACGTAAATATCCAGAGTACATTGATATGCTGATGCCGCATATGCATGACGGTTGGTGGCGGGAGGTGCATTTGTTGGTGATTGGGTATTTGGGGTCAAGTCAAGAGAATGCTGAGAAGGTCGAGCAGTTGCTGTTGACGATGTTGAAGCAGTATCGTGCGCCGTTGTGGATTTTTCGACCTATTACGCTAGATCGACGATGGCGAGAATTAAAGGACACTCGCCTAGATTTAGGTAAAAAGTTTGCAAAGAATGAATCAAACATCACCCAGTTTTTTATCCGAATCTGCGTGTTTATACGGTGGTGGGTGCGTTATACTCTATACTACCTCAAACTACTTCCTTTCACATTTCATCAGTCCATTGGGGCATGGTTCCCGCGTATCCAATTATGGAGGCGGCTGGATTATAGCTTGCAGCGCGAATTCGAATTAGCAGCATTAGCTTATCTTGAGTGTAACCCATTATGTAGAACAAAAAATTCACAAAAATTATTAAAGCTTTATTCAAGAGATTTTTTAACAAGAGTTCTAATTGACCCTGCACCTTACCAAAATGATTTATCTATTGTTGACTACGCCCTGAATATTCTTGATGATGAAGTTGTGTCACCCAGATTACTTGGTCTATTTATCAAAAATGTAAACAATCATGATTATTATGATTATTTTAAAGGTTTAAGATCCATGATTGCAACTTACGCGCTGAGCAGATTTAATAATATCCATAGTGATGTACTAAGAACGCTTATATTATCTATAGATAGAAATAGAACTAGAAAGATAAATGAGGCTACTGCCTATTCCTTAAAAATACTATATACAAACCACCCAGTTGTACTTGAATTTATTATCGATGCACTTGATGATCCTAATTCACTTATAACCTTATTTTTGTGCAAAAAGAAGGGGTTTCAACTATTTCGTGCAAAGAGAAAGGGTTTCAATTTCGAAGAGAGAGCGAAAAAGAGGCAAAATTG
>JBCCFC010001454.1:0-2772 GCA_039029935.1 Chloroflexota bacterium | reverse complement strand
TTGGTTCTGACCCTCGTAACCTCTTTGACTATCTCCTTGAGCACGTTGACCTACCTCCGCGTCCCGCAAAAAAACGGCCTCCGCAAGAACCTGCCCCTCTCCTGTGTTAGACCTTTTAGACGGAACCATGACCAACGCCAAATCGCCTATGGTACAGGGTTTCTGGTGGCCCCGGATTTGATTATGACCAACAATCATGTCATTCCGGATATTGAAACTGCCAAGGCTGCGGTGGCTGAATTCAACTATGAAATCGGGTCTGATGGCAAACCCAAACACATCTATCGCTTTCGTCTCTCAACGGCGGTCTTTCATACAAGCCATCGCACCGATCATGATGTGACGGTGGTTGGCATTGTGTGGGCGACATCGGATGGGCAACAAAGGCTACCCATCTGTCAACCGCTACGGCTAAACCCTGATGCCGACCCGCTGCCCGAAGAACCAATCACGATCATTCAACACCCTGGCGGTGGTCACAAACAGGCGGCACCGCACAACAGCCATGTTGTCGAGGTCAAAGGTCGCTATCTTCACTACACAACCGACACATTGCCTGGCTCCAGTGGGGCACCTGTCTTTAATCAATCGTGGCAGGTTATCGCCATTCACCGCGCCCATACCGTTCTTGACGATCCGGACAAAGGACGCATCTATGTCAACCAAGGTGTCTTGATATCGCACATCAGAACAACGCTGGGCGAGAGCGCACCGCCTCGTCTTTGGCACAGTGATACGACTACGGATACCACAACACAAACCACCATTCACCAACCACCAGACGAGACAACACGGCTCCGTCAGTTCTTTGCCGATTTGCCCGGCACGTTGATGGACACCACGCGGCTGGCTCCCTATGAATCACAGTCCAAAGAGATTGTCATTGGGCAGCGGATCACCATCCGTCAACACCGTGATGGGCGCTTTATGCCACGCCCGCAACATGTTGCCGCTGTGCGCCAAAAGCTAGAGGCACTGTTGCAGCGACGGCAGCGGGCCTATGATCCTGCCCTCTTTACGCTCTGGATCGATGGGCGGTCGGGCAGTGGCAAGAGCGTGTTGCTGGTGCAGGTGATGGCTGACCTGGTGGCACAAGGGGTATTGGGCGAGGATGTGGCAGTCGTGTGGCTGGATGACCGTAGCGAGGACCTCTATCCACTGCTCAAGGGGTGGGCAGAGACTGTGGCGGGACAGGTTTCGCAGACGCTGTTCCTCTTTATCGACGATTTTATGGTGCAGGCAGTTGATGAAAGCACGGTGGGCGAGATTGGGGCGTTGCTTCGTCAGGTCGATGATGAGAACATCCAGTGGCCGATTCTTGTCACCTGTAGTCCGCCGGAATTTCGTATCAATTTTGGGAATAGCGAATACAGTGAGGGTTTTATCATTGAATCGTGGACGTTACCGTCTGTTGATTTATTGGAAAGTAGCGACCTAATCCACTGGTTCGAGCAACGTACAGGCGAAATAGCACACCCATTGCAAACGACATCCAAAAAGCCAGTATTGATGAAAAGAGAGTCTGCTTTTGCACAAGCAGAAGGGTTGATGATATCGATGCTGGTTGAACTTCGGTATGATACTGGTATTATGGACTTTGGGCAACGATTTTATCGTCGGTTGAAAGAGTTAGACTTAGTAGAGGTTTTAATATTGCCTTTAGTCCTCAATCGCCTATATCTATGGACTCCCCCTGCATGGTATAAAAATCTGCCAGCAGAGCATCGTGATGCCCTTGAGATATTGAAACAAAGCCAAGATATGACAATCTTGGACTCTCAAAGTGAAATGGATAACAAACGAATACGCCTAACACACCCTCACCTAAGCGACGTATTGTATCAAGTTATCCGGCCTATCCATCAAACCCATATGCGCGCTCAAGATATTATCAATGTGTTTGAGCAGATCCTAGATATAGATTTATTTACGGCCCGACAAATTTTACGTTTAGTTGTTGAAGGCGTACCGAGGGCGATAGAAAATCTTGATAATGAAACACTGGTTCAGGGCATGACAGACGCTTGGAAAGAACACATTTCATCCAATACAGTATCCTCGTCGATGTCCGCATTTTTTTGGACTAGTTGGGTTACATGGGTGGCACGTGATTCATCAGTACAACAATATCTAGGTGATGAGTCCCCTGTTATGAATGCTCGTCTAGCCTTAAACCAGTATCACCATCGCCATTGGAGTACACTCTGGTTAGTGCTATGGCAGTCCGCCCCTGAACAACACCCACAGTTAGCCGCTGATGCTTGGGTTTGGTTAAAAGATAATCGTTCCAAATTAAATCCTGATTGGGCTGTAGTATGGAGACAATTGCTAAATCTTATAAATGATGTAAATGTAGGAGAGTACGAAAAAGAGCTAACACTGATAGGGTATCAATGGGTGAATGATTACCCGAATCATGTGGATTGGTTCCATATATGGCGGGCTTTACTAGACAAAACGGAGCAACTGCCGGAAGATATAAATGTACATGTTATTGTTGAAATAGGATATGAGCGGCTTAAGAGCCACCCAAGTCAGAATAATTGGTTCGAAATATGGAGTGTTCTACTTAATAGGGGAGAATACCTACCGAGGACCAGTGACGAAAAAATGTTAATTTTGATGGGTTATGAATGGATACAAAAATATCCCAACTCCAATAATTGGTTTGGTGTGTGGCGCAGAATAATCTCTTTTGGGGAATATCTGCCAAAAGATGGTAACTATTCAGGGGGGAGAGTAGGGGTAAAACGAGACATGAAATGGGGAGAG
>JBCCFC010001453.1:0-2773 GCA_039029935.1 Chloroflexota bacterium | reverse complement strand
GTTTCTCTATGAGCCTCTGCGTTCTCCGCGCTCTCTGCGGTTAGAAATCTGAGTGAATATGTTTTCAAAAATTTTGATCGCCAATCGCGGCGAAATTGCCATCCGTCTCATCCGTGCCTGCAAAGAAATGGGCATCTCAACAGTGGCTGTTTATTCTGAGGCCGATGCCAATGCGCAACACGTGTGGCTCGCCGATTCCGCTGAGTGTATTGGTCCTGCACCTGCGAGTGAGTCCTATCTATGTATCGACAAGTTGATCAATGTTGCCCAAGGATATGGCTGCGATGCTGTCCACCCGGGGTATGGTTTTCTCTCTGAAAATGCCAATTTTGCCGAGGCTGTGCAAGCAGCAGGTTTGACCTTTATTGGCCCAAATCCGGAAGCAATTCGCATTATGGGGTCAAAGACGGCGGCGCGTACGCGGATGATTGCCGCAAATGTGCCTGTTGTGCCAGGCTATCAAGAGGATGCGGACGATGAGGCGTTGAGCAATGCAGCCAAGCCTATCGGCTATCCATTGCTGGTGAAGGCTGCGGCGGGTGGTGGCGGCAAGGGGATGCGTGTGGTGCGAGAGGCAGAGGACTTGCTCTCTGCTATTCAATCCGCACAACGGGAGGCACAGAACGCCTTTGGCAACGACACCGTCTTTCTCGAAAAGCTTGTAGAGAATGCCCACCACATCGAGTTCCAAATCATGGGCGACCAGCAGGGAAACATTGTTCATCTCTTTGAGCGTGAATGCTCGATTCAGCGGCGTCACCAAAAGATTATTGAGGAAACGCCGTCTCCGATTTTGGACGATGCGTTGCGTGACAAAATGGGCAAGGCAGCAGTGGCAGCAGCGCAGGCTGTCAACTATGTGAATGCCGGAACCGTTGAGTTTTTGGTCGATGACAACGGTGATTTCTACTTTTTAGAGATGAACACGCGTCTACAGGTCGAGCATCCCGTCACCGAACTGGTCACAGGCATTGATCTGGTCAAAACACAGATCGCTGTTGCTGCGGGTCAACCACTACCCTTTACACAGGATGATCTAACCCAACGAGGCCATGCCATCGAATGTCGCATCTATGCCGAAGACCCCGACAACGGATTTCTGCCTTCCATCGGCAAACTGCATGTTGTCCGTGAACCCAGCGGTCCCGGTATCCGTGTCGATTCGGGTGTGGTCAGTGGTGATGAAGTATCGCTTCACTATGATCCCATGCTGGCAAAGTTAATTGTGCATGGCATGAACCGTGCCGACGCCATTCAAAAGCTACGACAGGCACTGGACTCGTATGTGGTGCTGGGCGAGGTCGTGACCAACATTGCCTTTCTGGCTGCACTTTGTGAAGATGCAAATTTTCAGTCAGGTGATACGACCATTGATTTTGTAGAGACACAGTTTATGAACACTGCATGGCAGCCAACGAACACAATACAGCCCCCTGATGAAGTTCTAATCGCCGCCGCGTTATCCGAATACCTGAGCAAAAATAGGTTCAACAGCAATCAGACGACACCATCAACCAATAGCCTCTATGACCCTTGGCAATCGTCAACCAATTTTCGTATGGGGGTAGGGACATATGGCTGATTTCTTCTATGAGCTGGATACCGAATCTAAAGTACATGTCAACGTCGAGCCAACCTCAACTGGTTATCAAGTGACGATTGGAGAGCATACCTATCACGTCGAAGCAACGATGATTGGTACAAATCAGCTTAATCTGTTGATTGGTGCGCAGGGGCAACAGACCTTTCAGCAGACGTTTATTGCCACAAAGACGCTGGCCGGACAGAAAGAAATGGATGTGTGGATGGATGGACAAACGTGGAGACTCCATCCAACGGACAATCGTCGTCAACGCAGCGGTGGTACGGCGGCACAGTCTAGCGGCACAATTACAGCAGCCATGCCAGGGCAGGTCCAGTCGCTGTTGGTCGAAGAAGGCAGCACAGTCTCCAATGGTGAGACGCTGTTGATTCTGGAAGCCATGAAAATGGAAACCAAGCTCACTGCCCCACAGGATGGGCAAGTCACCAAGATCAATTGTGCTGTTGGTGATGTGGTTGAGCGTGGACAATTATTAATCGAAATCAAGTAAGGAGCATCAACGGTGGTTGTTCGATCAAAACAAAAACTCAGAGAAAATGTGGCCCAACGGTGGGCGTTTACCTATGCAAGACGAGGTGAGTGGCCTGTACACTTAGCAGATAAAAAGGCGGTCTATGATCAGCTTATCGCCTTGTCCGATGATGCTAGTGACGAACAAATAGTGGACATCACGGGGTCAGACCGCTGGACACGCAACCTCTGTCATCAGTGTCGGCAGGACAGCGAGGTGACGGTTGGGTTTGGCAGTGAGATTCATCATCCAACGGATACGACGTATATTTGTCTGGGTTGTTTGAGGCAGGCAATAGAGAAAGTACAAAGTTAAAGAAAAATAAACATTAATTGTGTCTTTGACAGAGCGCGGAGTACAAAACTCAGATATCTAGTAATCAATAGCGAAAAACTCCTTTAACCACAGTTTATTTAGAACATTATTTATAGTTTCAAGGTGATAGGCTTCATCTTTATGAATATTTAAATAAATAAGCAAATCAGAACTTATCCTGGTCGTTAGCCATGCCTCTAACAATTTTTCTAGCTCATACTGTTCCAAATCTAATGTTTGCCTAATAAGATGTAAAGTAGCTATATCGGGAACTCGTTTACCTGTACGCCACTGAGAAACTGCTGCAGGAGAAATCTCCATACGATTAGCTAAGTACTGTTGCG
>JBCCFC010001452.1:0-2774 GCA_039029935.1 Chloroflexota bacterium | reverse complement strand
GTCGCACGAGGGCGTGCTAACTGAACTTTTATATTCAAAAACATATTTGAGTTTACTTAAGCATTTTGGCGATGAGCATAAAATCTGGTTGGAACAGGTTAGAACTTATTATCACTTTTGAAGAGAATAGGCATGCACAAACATTATCACGCACCAACAAGTATTGATGAAGCGCTACAACTCCGTGCCCACTATGGCAACCAAGCCCGCCTCATTGCTGGTGGTACAGACTTGCTCATCGAGCTTGATCGCGGGACTCGCCAAACCGACACGCTGATTGACCTTACACGCATCCCCAACCTATCCAACATCTGGAAGGAAGATGGGCAGATCCACCTGGGTGCGCTTGTCACCCATAACCAATGTGTTGCCAGCCCACTGCTTGTTGAAAAGGCATTTCCGCTGGTACGTGCTTGCTGGGAGGTTGGTGCGCCGCAAATTCGTAATCGTGCCACCGTCGTTGGCAACGTCGTTACGGCCAGCCCTGCCAATGACACCATCGTCCCCTTGATGGCGTTAGACGCCACTGTCACACTGCAAAGCGCGGCACGGGGCAGACGGGTCGTACCGCTGAGTCAGTTTATTATGGGGTTTCGCCAAGTGGATTTGGCGGATGATGAAATGGTCATGTGTGTCTCTTTTGCACCGCTCTCTGAAAACGCGGCGGGGACGTTTATCAAACTGGGATTACGTCGCGCACAGGCCATCAGCGTGATTAGTGTTGCCGCCATTATCGAACAAGTGGATGGGGTGGTCGCAAAGGCAGCGATTAGCTTGGGGGCGGTGTCGCCCGTGATTGTACGTGCAACCGTAGCGGAACAATCACTGGTCGGTCAGCCATTGACCGAGGAGCGTATCGTTCAGGCCGCGACATTGGCCTTGGATGTCGCAACGCCAATTGATGATGTGCGTAGTTCCGCTGATTATCGACGTGGCATGGTTGACACATTGGTTGCGCGTATCCTGCGCCAAATCCGTGATGGTGAGGCACGTTCGGGTTGGGTAGAGAACCCTGTGCTATTGCAGGGGCAATCCATTTCCAATAGTAGTGAAGAACAGACGCAGGCAAGGGTCAACGGCCAACCTATCACGTTAGCCGGACAGATGACACTGTTGGACAGTTTACGAGAAGCGGGTTTCACGGGCGTCAAAGAGGGATGTGCCGAAGGCGAATGTGGCTCGTGTACAGTGTATCTGAATGGTGATGCCGTGATGGCGTGTCTGGTTCCAGCAGAGCGCGCACATGGCAGCGACGTTGTCACGATTGAAGGTCTTGGCGACGTAGCGCGACTTCACCCACTTCAGGATGCGTTGATTCAGAGTGGTGGTGTGCAGTGTGGATACTGTACTCCCGGTTTTGTCATGAGTGCGGCCAAGCTCCTAGAGGAAAACCCAAGACCAACACGGTCACAGGCACAAGAAGCGCTGACGGGCAACCTTTGTCGGTGTACGGGGTATCGCAAAATATTGGATGCAGTGATGATGGCGGCTGGGTAGGATTGGTATTCGGTAGGTCGGTGTTCGGTGGGTCAGTCTTTGGTCAGTCGGTATGCGTAGTGGGTATAACTGAACGTTGATGACCGATTTGCGGTTCTCCAGCGATTTAGAATTCGGGTACGCCATTAACGCGCCATGTGCGCACCAGTTCTAGCCCTGTTTGGGTGGCATCACGGCAAATCTGTTGTAGCGACTCTGTATAGCCATATTTTTCGATGGCTTCTTCAAACTCATCTTCGTCGGCAATGTGTGGTGACTTTTTGCCAGCATGAAAGACCACATCCAACTCATAGTCAATGTAGTGTAGTTCTGTTGGGTGGAGTGCGGAAAAATGTAGTTCGGCGGGGCTGCTGATATGCAGATAGATTTCCACCAACACCCCACTGGCACGATATACTTCGAGCAAGTTATAGGGACGATCAAACCAGTAGTAATAGCGAATGGCAAAGCGCGATTTCCAACTACGGTCGCCATAAACTGCGTGTCCCGCAGGACTGGTCAACACCAAACAGCCAGCAGAGTCATCCGACGCCTTCACAACCTTCTCGACAATGGCGGACCACCAGCGATAACAATGTCCATCGGCTTTAAACGCACGGATGTTGACGGGATCGCCCACATTGAATGAGTTTAGCAATTGAGTATCAACAACGATATCTTTTGGGAAATCTGTTCCCATGAAAATCCTTTCGTGAAGAGTTGAAAGGTGGAAAAGTTGAAGGGTTGATTAGATTCTTCAACCCTTCAACCCTTCAACCCTTCAACCTCTTACCATCATATATACATCCACAATCGACTTCTGTACAAAGTCCACAGGCAACCAATCGGCCAAGGTTTGGGTTTGACGGAATCCAGCATTGGACAGGACATCTAGCTTGGCAAGACAACTGGCATCGGCATAGGCAACTTGGCGCAACCCTGGTGGCAATGTTGGGAGTAATGCTTCTAATAACGCTGGTGCTTCCTGCCAATAGTTGGGGTGGCAGTAGATGTCGAGCAGACAGGTATACGGCCAAATTGGGTGCATGGTCCACGCTGCTAGCCCCACAACGGCCAAGGTGTTTTTGTTAACCAACACCAGCGATGATGGTGGGCGACCATAGTGTTTATCCTGTGTCGCCTTGACCAATGCTGGTAGTAGCTCTTCCTCTGGCGATTTACGCCCAATTAACTTATAAGGCGAACAGCGTACCACACTTCCCCCCAAATTCTGGCAGTACAGGCATATACAGTTTTCTACATCATCGCAGACCGAACTAAGTAGACTTCAACTCATC
>JBCCFC010001451.1:0-2805 GCA_039029935.1 Chloroflexota bacterium | reverse complement strand
CGACGAATCACCTGATTGCCCAAATCGGATAGGTATAGATTCCCATGTCTGTCTTGCGTCAAATCATGGGGCCAATAGAAACGCGCCTCACGTGCAGGGCCTCCATCGCCTGAATTCCCTGGGACGCCATCCCCCGCAAAGGCGTGGAGAATACCGTTAGCGTCAATACGCCAGAGACGGTGTGCGTGATAGTCAACGACAATCAGGTCGCCGTCACGTCTACGCACCACACCCATCGGCCACCCTGCATCGGCTTCTGCGGCGGGGATGCCTGTATGATAGCCAACGCCCGCGATGGTGATGATGGTGTTCGGTGATAGACTGGCGAATGAATTCATATTTTATCCCTACCTGTTTGGTTCAGCTATGATTTAATTGTGCCTCAGCCTGAGCCGCAATATCAACACCAACGCGTTCACTCCATGCCTGCAACAACTGATTAGTGACAGACCCAACTTGTCCATCGCCCACAGCAAGCCCATTAAATTTTGTGGCGGGCATAATGCAGTAGGGTGTACTGGTGAAGAAGGCTGCATCTGCGGTGTAAATGTCATAGGGCTGGAAGTCAACCTCCTGTGCGGGGATGCCCAGTGTGTCGGCCAATTCCAACACGGTGGCGCGACTGATGCCTGCCAATGCACTGCGACAACGGGGTGTCTTCAAGATACCATCGCTGACAATAAAAAAGTTGCCCCCCTTGTTTTCGGCCACATTGCCGTGAATATCCAGCAAAATCCCTTGCGCTTCGGGGTCAACCAGCTTGACCTCTATCTCGGCCAGTGTATAGGCCATGCGACTGCGATTTTTGATGCGCGCATCCAATGCCTCGGGTGGGATGGCTCGGCTAAAGGGCGTCACCGCATGACAGCCTTTGCTGTAAAAGCCTGCCCAATCGGTCAGAATCAGTGGTGCTGTGTGGATGATGATGGTTGCCTGCGAGCGTTGCTTTGTCGGGTCTGCCCCCGCAACGGAATGTCCGCGTGAAATATTGTGGACCAGCCAAACATCCATCTCTGGGGCGACGTTGGGCAGATTGGTTTCCAGCACCTGCATCGACAGCGTCTTCATCTCGGCGGGTGTCATACCAGGGTCAATGCGCGTGACTTTGAGTGATTTGTAGAGTCGAGCAATGTGTTCATCCAGCTTAAAGGGCTGGTGCGCAAAGGTGCGTGTAGATTCTGTGACCATATCGCCCAGCGTGACGGCTGCATCAAAGATCGAAATTTTGGCTTCATGGTCTGGCACAAATTCGCCATTGAGATAGACAAGATGGCTCTGATGATCTGTTTTCATATGATTCTCCTATCAGCCTGTTGAAGAGATAAAATTGGGACGCTGACGAGCGCGGATAAACGCGGAAAGTCTTCTTATATTGACCTAAAATCCGCGTTCATCCGCGTCCTATTTCACTTGATTCTGTTCTCTCCAACAGACTACTAGATTAGTTGCCGAATACCCGCCACCAACCGCGCCAAATCATCCTCGTTGTTAAACACATGCGTCGAAACACGAATCTTGGATGTATCCTTCTCCAATGGCGATACCAGCACACCCAACCCTTGTAAATGTTCATAGATGTCAAGTGAGCCATGACCGGGCAGGCTAAAGGTGACAATGCCCGACGACTGTGCATAGGGCAGCGGTGTATCAATGACCAAGCCCGGAATCTCCGCCAGTGCAGCTTTCATCTGGTCCGTATAGGTTTCGATATAGCTAAAAATGTTCTCCCAGCCAATCTCTGCCCAAATATCCAACGCCTTGCCAAAGCCGATTTGGTCGGCAAGATTGCGTGTGCCAAATTCAAAACGCTTGGCCTCATCCAACAGCGTCATCCCACCCACAAGGTCAAAATTCTTTTCCGAATGCGAGCCAATCCAACTGGGTTTGAGCCACTCAATGCGGTCACCGCGCACGTAGAACCCACCCGTACCCTGCGGTGCCATGATGTATTTATGACCACTAAAGGCGTAGAAATCACAGTTGAGTTCTTTGACATCCACTGGAATCGCCCCAAAGGATTGGGCCCCATCCAACAGGACAGGGACATCTTTGGCGTGTGCGATCTCGGTCAGTTCACGAGCAGGGAATCGTTGCCCTGTGCGGCGGCAGACATGGCTAATCGCCAGCACTTGGGTACGTTCGTCAATGAGTTGCTCGAGTTCATCCAGCATCTGCTCTTCATCGTGGTCAACGGTCAAGAAACGCAGTTCCACCCCATAGCGTGTGATGAAATTGTACCAAGGAATGCGGTTGCCCGGATGCTCATGATTGGTGAGAATCACATTGTCGCCAGCCTGCCAGTTGATGCCATTGGCGACAATGTTGATGCCGATGGTCGTGTTCTCACCCAGCACAATCTCATCCGCACTGGCATTGATGGCTCTGGCAACCTTACCCCGTGCCTCCTCAAAGAGACCCAGCACTTTGCTATGTACACCGGGCGCGGCAGGTCCTGCATTGTGATAGCGCATCCACTTGACTGTCTCGTCGATTACGGGGTCCATCTTGGGTGAAAATCCGCTGGTTTGATAATAGGCGTATTCTTGGGTGACAGGCGTTAGTGTACGCACGTCCGATAGTTTCATGATCGTTTCCTTGTGTATCTACAGATTTTTAATGCTTATCCATAGACAATACCTTAGCCAGAACGCAAGAGCTAAGAGCATACGTTCTGGGAAATAAAGTTGTCAAAAACGGAAAAATGACTAAAGTTACAGGTAATCTCAAGGAAGGGGGTATGTTGTGATCATAACGGTGATGTAGCTTTGATCATTGTCAGTGTCACTCATTGGTGGTTTGATTCTT
>JBCCFC010001450.1:0-2807 GCA_039029935.1 Chloroflexota bacterium | reverse complement strand
CTTTGAGAAGCATGGTCTTGAAGTACCAACCACCTATGATGAGTTGTTTGAAGTTGCTGAGTTCATCACCGAGAATGAGCCGGACATGTACGGCATGACCTCTCGTGGGCAGACAGGCGGTAACTCAACTCATGCGTGGTTGCTGCACGCCAGCCCATATGGAGCCGACATCTTTAACGATTCTTGGGGCGTTCCACTGGACACACCAGAAGCACTGGCCGCAACCGAGGCATTGGGACGCATCGTTGCCAACTCCCCACCGGGTGTACTCAACTGGGGCTTTGGTGATCAGGCAAATGCCTTCTTGCAGGGTGACTCGGCCATCTAGTCGACCAAATCGGTCGCGCCTTTCCCTTTTTGCAGGACTACGGCTTTGTGCGCATGGGCTATCTGGCCGATGTCAGCACCGCCCTCCCGACAGCGATTGCCGTGGATGTCTGGCAGTGGACACCCTTCATTTTCATCATCATTCTCGCGGGCTACAAGCACTTCCCGATGATGTCATCAAAGCGGCCTATATTGACGGGGCCAACTGGTGGCAGATGACCATGTGGGTGAAACTCCCTATGATTTTACCGCTGATTGTGGTCACGTTGTTGATGCGTGTCATCGACGTGTTGCGAGCGTTGGAAGTTCTCTTCATCATGACCTTTGGTGGTCCCGCAGCGTCAACCGAGGTACTTTCGCTCAAAATCTACAAAACGGCCTTTGAGTCGCGTGACTTGGGCTATGCATCCACGATTTCGATGTTGCTGATTTCGCTCACGCTGATACTAAGTATTGCTATCCTTTTCTATAGCAACCCCATGAAGCAGGAGGAGCGATAACCATGACTGCCAATACATCCATACAGCAACCAACTCAACGCAAGATAAAATGGTCCGTTGTCGGCCACTACGCCCTGCTGATCATCCTCGCCCTCATCATCATCTTCCCCGGCTACATGATGATTCTGACCTCGCTCAAACGACAGGTCATGATCATGTCCAAAGAGCCGCTCTGGTTCTTTTCACCCACATTGAGTAACTACGAGAAAATCCTAGAGCAGGAAAACTTTATCCGCCATCTTGTTAGCTCCGTCTATGTAGGGCTGGCTTCAACGTTACTCACACTCTTTGTGTCAAGCTGGGCGGCCTATGCTATCTCGCGCATGAAATTCTAAGGGCGCGGGTTGATGGCAAACACGACACTGCTCGTGCGTATGGTCCCACCCGCCGTGTTGACTGTGCCCATCTTTGCGTTGTGGGGACGCTGGGAAAATCTCTGGTTCCAGCAGCCAGATTCCGATCCAACATTGCACACTCGCTACCTAGAATGGGTTGGCGGAACTGGGCTTTGCACATCCAATAGCGATCTGATGGATGCCCTCTGTTATGTCTTCTCGGATGGCTTCTTAGACGGGCGTCTTGGCTTGATTCTCTTCTACTCAGCCCTCAACCTGCCCTTCATCGTGTGGCTGCTGGTCGGCTTTATCAACCAAATTCCGATTGAACTGGAAGAAGCCGCCATTGTCGATGGAGCGTCACCCTTCCAAGTCTTCAACCGTATCATCTCACCGCTCATGCGTGGTGGCTATGCCGTCGCCGCCATTTTCACCTTCCGTATTGCCTGGAACGAGTTCATTCTCGCGCTGATTCTTACCGGACGGCGTACCTACACGCTGCCCGTCAAGACCAGCCTCTTCACCAGCGAGGAGGGTGTACTCTGGGGGCTAATCATGGCAATGGGTACGCTGATTGTGCTACCGCCGCTGTTGCTGACATTCTTTGCCGCACGGCAGATTATCTCCGGTATGACAGCAGGTGCTGTTAAGGCGTAACAATCACGCTAAACCTCCGGAAGGTGACGACACATATTCTGGTCGCGCAATCTATTTCTCGTCACCTTCCGGAGGTTGGGTTTAAGCTCAAGGATAAATGATGAAACCAAAACTACAAATTGCGCTAGACACATTCGACATGCCATCAACACTGGGACCGCTCCAGAAGGCAATTGACCACATTGACATCATTGAGGTCGGCACGATTCTCTGTCTCTCTGTAGGCATGGACGCGGTGCGCATCATCCGCAGCCTCTACCCACACAAAACGATTCTGGCCGATGTACGCATTGCCGAAGCAGGCAGTGTCATCTCCAAACTTGCCTTTGATGCTGGAGCCGATTGGGTCAGCGTTGTCAGTGGCGCCGCACCCAGCTCATTTGAAGTTGTGCTGAAAGAGGCGCAGTCACGTGGTGGCGATATGCAGATCGAGTTGAGCGATGGCTGGACGTGGAAGATGGCACAACAGTGGGCTGATTTAGGCGTTGGGCAAATTATCGTCAAGCACAGCCGCGACTTGGAAGCCCAGGGGCAACTCAGTTGGGGTGAGAGCGATTTTGACAACATCCGGCGGCTGCATGAGATGGGCTACAAGGTCACGGTGACTGGGGGCATTAAACCCAAGGATATCAGCCGCTTTAAGGGTGTTCCAGTTGATGTTTTTATTGCGGGTCGTGCGATTGTACAGGCAGATGATCCGGCGGCGGCGGCGCAGGAGTTTCAACGGGCGATTGCCGAGGCATTTTAGAATTCAAAAAATGGACGGTCTATGGAAAGTACTTTCTATAGACCGTCCATTCTGAATCGTATGAGTTGCTTAGGAATGGTGATTAAATAACTGGGCTATTTGGATCAGAGCCGCACGGGGCGTACTCACTGAACATGTGTAGGTTATTTAATCGCCATTCCTTATCACCATCGCATCATCCACCAACAAAAGGCTACACTTTTTGAAAGTCGGTTTTTATGCAATTGTTATGCTCCCCAT
>JBCCFC010001449.1:0-2815 GCA_039029935.1 Chloroflexota bacterium | reverse complement strand
TGTATTCTCTGGCGGAACCCCATCAAGTTTTGTTGGCTTTCGCCTTGGTTTTCGTTTATATTCATGTACGATACTATCGTACATCTTTTCCTTTTTAGGAAATTTCTCTTGACCTACTTTCCCCATTTGTCCAAAGTCCAAAATATCGAAACATTTATCGTAGACGCGGGCTGGCGTCCGTGGACCTTTGTGAAGGTCGAGACGGACGAAGGTGCGACGGGTTATGGCGAGTGTAGCGATGGCCGTAGCCCCTATGGCTTGCGTGGGTGTATTGAAGACCTGACACCACTGTTGGTGGGCAAAGACCCACGTGCCTATGAGATGCGCTTTTGGGACATGATTCGGGGAACCCGCCAGAGTATTGGTGGCTTGGTTGCCAAGGCAATTGCAGGCATCGACTGTGCGCTGCTCGACATCAAGGCCAAGGCACTGGGCATCTCCGTTGTCGAGTTGTTTGGTGGACCGACGCGGGATGAGGTGCGTGTCTATTGGTCGCACTGCGGTACAAGCCGGATTCAAGCAGCCCCAGAGCTAGGGTTGCCACCGATTCGCACATTGGACGATGTGGCGGCGTTGGGCAAGGAGGTTGTGTCCAAGGGCTTTACCGCGCTCAAGACCAACATCATCATTCCCGAAGCCGGTCCGGATCAACCAGCCTATCTGCATTTTGGTGGCTTTGGCGGTGGTCCAGGCACAACGGACCAAGTAGCGTCCAAGGAGCTATTGGGGCATATCGAAACGCATATCGGCACCTTCCGCGATGCGGTTGGGCCAAACGTGGACATCTGTCTCGACCTCAATTTCAACTTCAAGCCGGAGAGCTGTATCCGCATTGCCCAACTGTTGGAGCCATTTGACCTGCTCTGGCTAGAGATTGATATGTATGACCATGAGGCCATCCGCCAGATCAAAGATTCGACCTCGACCAAAATTTGTACAGGCGAGAATCTGATTTACATGAAGGAGTATATCCCCTACTTTGAGTGTCGGGCAGCCGATGTCTTTATGATTGATATTCCTTGGAATGGCTTTTCACAGTCGAAGAAAATTGCGGACTTGGCCGAAGTCTATCAACTCAATGTTGCGCCGCATAACTACTACAGCCACCTCTCATCGTTTATGAGTGCGACCCTGTGCGCAACGGTCCCCAATGTGCGTATCTGTGAGATTGACATTGATGACGTGCCTTGGAAGGATGAACTGACCACCAACCAGCCTGAATTTATCAACGGCATGATGCAGATACCGACAGGTCCCGGTTGGGGCACGGACTTGAATGAAGAGGTTGCCAGAGCGCATCCTTGGGTGGGGAAGAAGGCGAACTGGTAGATCAGCATCCGGTAGGTCGGTATTCGGTAAATCAGTACTCGGTAAATCAGTACAGACCTACCGACCCACTGAATACCGACCTACCGAATACCGACTCACACAAAAGCCATCGCCCCCTCACCTTGATAGCTGCGGTGTTCGCCGTTGGGGAGCAGATGAACTTGTTTGTTCTTGGCAGGTTGTGATCGCTTGGTTGATTGTGGATAGCGTACACGGTGTCGGCCATCGACCTTTTCTGGTTTTGTAACCGTTGATTTTTTGACAGTAGATGTTGACACAGTAGATGTTGACACAGTAGATGTTGACACAGTGGATGTTGTCTCGGTTGGCACTGTACAAAATTGATAGCCAAAGCCATGAACTGTTTGTAGATACTGTGGCTGGGTGGGGTTGGCTTCAATTTTACCACGTAGACGGCTCATGGTGACACGCACAAAACTACTGTCGTCGTGAACCGTGTAGCCCCATACCTCTTTGAGAATTTCGGCTTTGCCAATGGGCTGGTCGGGCTTTTGCATCAGATGTTTGAGCAAGCGATATTCACTGGCGGTCAGTGCTGTCTCTTGACCATGCACATGAACCTCATGCGTACTAGGATTTAGCTCGATAGGGCCATAGCGGATGACTTGGCGTGTTTCATAGGCTCGATGCCCCAGACAACGTCGCAGTGTTGCTTGAATTCGTGCCAACAGTACCTTGACATCAAACGGTTTGAGCATGAAGTTATCCGCACCCAAATTGAATGCCTGTACCAAATCGTCGATGTGGGTTGATGAACTAAGCATCAGAATCGGTACATCGCTGATGGTGCGGATTTGGACACACGCCTCATAGCCGTCCATATGCGGCATATCTGTTTCCAGAATTACCAACTCAAATGGATATTGTGAAAAAAGCTCAAATGCTTCCTCTCCATCCACTGCCGTACGCACTTGGTAGCCTGTGCGTAATAGATGAATTTCCAACAGACGACGCATCACTGGGTCGCTGTCTGCGACTAGGATTTGGATATCAGATTGATCAATTGGTGTCGATAGATATCGACAATTGTTATGATTATGTTTATTAATTTGCTTGTACATGGTATCTTTTTTATCTTCAATGGTTGTGCTATGTTGTAAGAACCAATAATATGTTTTGATTTCTCTTCTACTTCATTTCCTGAATTAGGTATGAAATCCAGTTACATACTATTTATCGTTTAGGGGTTCGCCAATCCTTCGCGTTTTCTGAAAAAAATTTAGAAATTTTTTGTCAATACGCACTCTATCGCATAGTTCTTAAGCTTTCTCACATATGTATATTAAGATACCAGCATATAAAAACGCTTTTTAAGACATCTTTCACTTTTTTTATCAAGAAAAAAGGCTGAGTGGTTCGCCACCCAGCCTTTTTTTGCCTTAGCACCTTACGGATATATCTTTCTGATTATTTTGTTATTCAATAGGAAAGGATAAACCAGTAACACAGATTGGTTATCTGTGAC
>JBCCFC010001448.1:0-2816 GCA_039029935.1 Chloroflexota bacterium | reverse complement strand
TTCCTATTTTTCCACAGAGTAATTATCATTACAAGGGCGACCAGAATACTAAATGATGGACTGCCAAATTGTACGGGCCAATACAAATCTGAAAAAAAATTTATATTGTTTTGATTGCTATATACGTAAATAAGATAAATCCAATACATATTTTTGCCTAACAATATTAATGTAAGCAATATTAGCAATGTAATTGGCATAGAAATATACTGAAGAAGAAAGTTAACCAGCTTGTTCTTAGAGTCATGTGGTACTCCGACATGTGATCGGTTGGTAGGATATGGCTTACCGTTTGGTTTGTAGTCAACTATGATAGGGAACTCTAACTCTAGATTAACTCCTACTGGGTTTTGCGTAGGAATATTATTTATATATTCTTCGACTTGGGATTTTACATGTGCACCGAGTTGATCATGGTAAATAGGGCTATTTTCGTCAGTATTCACGTCATTTGTTTTTATTCCTTCAACAAAAATACATACGGATAGAATTCCAACCCAACCCCACCCAAACCATTCTAGATAATTCTTTTGGTGCGGTAAGGTTTTTTGTAAATCTAATCGTATTAATTGTTTATCTGTGTTGTTCTCAATTTTTTCAACAACTAATTCTTGTGTAGTACTCTCCAATTCAGTTTGTTGTACCTGCGCTGCTCTCAATTCTTGTTTAACACTCTCTAACTCTGTCTTTAATGAGGTGACATCATCCCCCTGCAAAGCAACAAGTAAATAACGCGCACTTTCTTTATAACTTGGACGACGACCAATGACCTTGGCTAACAGACTTTGTGCATCCTGCATTCGTTTTTCATGGATGAAACCGAGTGCTTGATTATACCATTGGGCTAATTCAGTTTCTTCCATTGCCCGATCTAGTTTTTCCTGCCAATTTCCTTCATCAGGAAAATCATTGAGTAACGTGTCATACGCATTAGAAGCCAACTCCCATTGTTCCAATTCTTCATGTTGTTCAGCTACTTTCACTCGCTGTTGCAAAATGGTTTTTCGCCTTGATGTTAAAATTCGATGGACCCCATCTTTGGCTATGGGTTGGGTTGGTTCAATCAGCAGGATACGATTATATATGTTCAGTTGATCATCGGTATCATCCTCTAATTCAGCCAGCGCAATTAATGCGGCTACATAATGTTGCCGTGCCATTTGCGGATCAAACTTATAAACAGTCTCAATGGTTGCCACTGCTTCGGCGGGGTTTCCCTGACCAAGTTTCAATCGTCCTAGAAGTAGGCGAGATTGCATATGATTGTGGTTGACATCCAATGCGCGCTTTAATAGTTGTTCTGCCCCCTCCAAGTCACCCATTTCATAAAATCCCCATGCACTCCGATAAAGACTCATCGCCAGCGGCTCAATCGAGTCAAGTTCTGCTTTGACGCGACGCAATGGTTTGTTCTGGCATACCCAACGCTTCATCAGAGGAATGGCGAAACGATAATAAATATTGTCGCTATCTGCTTGTGTAACTTTACGCAACAAATCCCATTTCTCAAGTGCCTCCGGTGCAAACTCAAGTTCATGCAAAATTAGGCGAATGCCGCTACGGTTCAATATCTCCATCAGTTGCTGCCGGCTAATGATGTCTGTTTTCTCTTCTGCCATCGCCGCCATAACAATGCGTTCCGCAGACGGTAGCCCATCCCAAATCCACTCAATGGCATTACGCCCTTGTTCAATGGCATCGTCAATAACATCCTCAACATTATCCAGTGCAATCGTCGGCAGTTTGGCTGGATTGTCATCATAGGCTGCTTCCCAAATTTCGCTACACAGTAATTGGGTAAAATAAGGGTGTCCTTGGGTCCATTGCCAGACTTGATGGATGGCATCCTTGGTCCATACAAGGCTGTTGTTCTTCTCAGAGAGGCGGATAATATCAATGGTCTCATTCTGATTGACCAGCGAAACCCGACGATTGCGTGTCCCTTTAAAGGTCGCCAGCGTAGCCGTTGATAACTCCTCTGGTCGACGCCCCAACACAAACACAAACTTAACATACTGTGCCTGCGCCATCCATGTACGCAGATAGGGGAAGAACGCTGACCCAGCCTGTCCTTTTTGGGGTGAATCCAACACATCAAATTCATCAAAGAGCAATACCAATTTGCGTGGAGCCGCGTGTTTGGCCGCGTCGGACAAAAACTGTTTGCGGAAAAATTCGCCATCAGCGTCAAACTGAGTGTGGTCGGGCAAGGTCATAGCGATGACAACAGCGATGCTCTGTGCCAACTGATAGAGGACATCGCCTAGCTGCATGGCCGCCTTGTCTTGTAAATCAAAATAGACTGGACTGGACTGTTCTTCTCCGAGCTCATCTCCCGCCAAATCCTTCTCCAGCCGTAGCAGAATCGAGGTCTTACCAATGCGTCGTTGACCATGTAGCACAATGGCGTTGGTGTTGGAATGACGGAGGACGCGCAGTGTCTCACGCATGACATCCGCACGGCCAATAAAACGGTCTTGATCGTTGATTGGATTGCCTGCGATATATGGATTTTGAGTACGAGTCATAGTTGGTGATTTTGCTCCTTGATGATCTTATAAGAGACTTTACGGTATTATGTTGATTTTCATCATTCTGTCTGTGGTATATGACGTGGTAACGGTGTTGAAGTTATGAGGAAAATGACGCATATGAGTTGGATATGCATAATAGAGAAAAGAATTAGTCATTTGACATAGAAGTATTTTCACTTTGTTTTCTTATAATACTTCTTATAGTGTTTTAAATTGTCCACTTCAGTCAGAAGGTCACTATTGGGAATAGTGTGTTTGCAGCAAAGTCTTGACAGACCAAGT
>JBCCFC010001447.1:0-2816 GCA_039029935.1 Chloroflexota bacterium | reverse complement strand
TTGTCATGTCTAAAACACCTTCACGTTTCCGCTACCCTTAATTCTAGACCACAGAGCGACCGACTGGAACCACATCTATCGGTGTGCTAACCTATCTAACTGCTGCTACAATGTAGCCCTCTGTTAGCTCCTTGTCTATGGATAAAACACCATAGATTTAGAAACTATTCGCATCTCAGTAAAATAGGAGGGGCGGATTGGCTTTTATGCGAATCCGCTCCTTCTTGATCTAGCGGTGCAATATCAACGATTCGTGCGATGAAAGGCCTGTAGAAGTTCGATGGGTGTGCTGATAGGAGGTTTGTTTGTCAAAAATGTAACTGGGGCGAATGCCATCAATAGAAGAATCATGACGCCATCGGTGACTAACAATAACACAGTTTACCACAGACACAAAGTTAGAATCTTCATCAGAACACCAAACTATGCTATACTCCCTGCATATATGATTAAACTTTCGCAATAAATGTACACATTTATTAATTCGTATTCTGCAACAACACATCAATTGTCAAGGTATGATATAATGCTCGCAAAATTTCACCAACGTCGATGCAATAAGAGCGAATGAGCGTGTACACCACTTCACTTAACTGAAGCTTGGAGCAGACAGATGTCGATGAATATGACGATACCACCTGTATCATTGAAAAACAAAGTGAAAAGCGCGTTGGATGATTGGCACAAACCCAATAAGGGCAAAAGTCCATTAGAAAATCTTTATCTATTTCGTGATTTTCTGACAAAGACACAACTCAATCATCGACGGGCTACCAATGAGATTTTGACGATGGGCATTCGTCGTTTAGAACAAGAACAAAGTAAGTATGCTGCCTATTTACAGCAGCGCTATATCGAAGAAACAAGCATTTCAACGCTTGCCCAACATTATAATGTCAGCCAACCAGCAGTATACGAACGTCAACGGCTCTCCATTGAATGGCTGTCCAATGTCCTTTGGGATATGGAACGAAGTCAATACCAAGCGCACAAGTCGGCCATGTACAGTCGATTGGAGCCATCAACCTATCACAACTTAATTGGGGTTCAGGCACACCAAGAACATATTATTGAAAAACTTTCGTCGTCCGATAGTGTCTATATTTTATTGCTCACAGGCATGGGCGGAATCGGCAAGACATCGTTGGCCGATAGTACTGTGCGACGAATCGTTGATGAGGGGCAATTTTCTGCAATTGGATGGGTCACAGCACGCCAACAACAGCTGACATTCATGGCACAGATTGAGCACACCAATGAAACGGCCAATCGCACAGAAAAAGTTGTGCGTGAATTGTGTCTGCAGCTAATGCCCGATTTCCCCTTGCCACCTACTTTTTCGCTCCAAGAAGCAACCAATGCGCTGGAGGCTCACCTCCGTACCCAGCCACACCTCATTGTCATTGACAACTTGGAAACGCTTGAGGATATCCGTTTGTTGCTGCCTCTCTTGCAACGGCTGGCAAACCCCAGCAAGTTCTTGGTCACCTCGCGCGAACGCCTGCATGGGCATCCCAATCTCTATTATTATGATGTACCCGCGCTCAGTATAGAGGACGCACTAACCTTGGTGCGGCAAGAAGCAGAACGCCTCAACTTGGCTCATATTGTCAACAACGAAAACGATGAATTACAGCCCATCTATGAAACTGTGGGCGGGAACCCGTTGGCACTGCGTCTTGTGGCTGGGCTGGCCTATTATGATCCTGTTGATGAAATTCTGGCTGATCTACAGCAGGCCAATAACGATACGGCTGAACAGCTATACACCTATCTCTATCGTCAAGCATGGGATAAACTCAACACAACGGAGAAGCAGGTCTTCTTGACGATGTTTATGCTCCATGCATCGGGCGATAAATTAGAAATTGTAGTGGAAAATAGTGGGCTACCCAAACATCAGGTGCGCACTGCTATGCGAACGCTGGCAAACTTTAACCTTGTTAATGTGCAGACAGACATGCACACATCACACTATAGCGTTCATAGTTTAACCAGAAGTTTTTTGCGCGAGCAAGCGTTGTTATGGCAGTAACGCAACAATCACAATAGATATGATGGCAATCGAAAAATCAGCAGTACTTCCAGAGCATAATTTTTTACAACAAATGGTCATTCGTAGTCTTAAGACGGCCTACCGGACATTGACCACGACCCAAGCCTTCACCATCGAGGTGCGTAACCGTGCGCTGGGTGCGTTGGAGGGTGTGTTTGATTTGCAGATGACAGAGACACTTTGGGCAAAGGTGCGCAAACTCGTTTTGGCGTTGTCGCCCAAAATGGAGCAATCGGGCTTCTGGAGTGGTTGGCTGCTTTATTTACAGCGGGCGTTGCAGATGAGTAGAGAATTTTTTGATAAGCAGGCTGAGGGCAAGATTAGTATGCAGATTGGCATTTTTCAACAGAGGCAAGGGCAGCTAGATAAGGCGCGTGAGTGGTTTCATGAGAGTATTGAGTGTGCAAAGGAAACTGATGATACGCTCCTTTGGGCAACTACATTGAATCAGTTAGGGTTCATGGCATCAATGCAACATAAACCGACTGAGGCATCAGCATATGTCAATCAAGCACTTGAATTAATGTCGGATAGCGACCTGCAACAGGAATACAGTTATTTTATATTAGGCAACGTTAGTCTAAGTTTAAATGAACCACAGACAGCTACAAATTACTTCCAGAAATCTATTCATATTTGCCAACAACATAAAAATCAGACTCAAATAGCGAGCCGGTACAATAGTTTAGGAAATTCTCTAACAGCCCAAGGAATGTACTATGAAGCACTGGATGTTTATGTAAATGCTATGAAACTCTGG
>JBCCFC010001446.1:0-2819 GCA_039029935.1 Chloroflexota bacterium | reverse complement strand
ATTTCACCCATACGTGCGTGAAACCCAAGAAGTCAAACGTCGTCGCCTGTGTCGCAGGATGGCGGTCCCCGTCGGGGCGCTTGGTAGATAACAACTGTTTGCAGGGAGTACAGAAACAAGATGATTAATTTTGTCTAAAGGTTTTATGTGCCCTGCTATTTTTTATTCAAAAGGAATGACCTATGACAGCCACTGTTGTTGAGACCCCAAAGAGCTATATGCTCTCGGCGTGGGACCTATCGGAATTGATGCCAGATATCAGTACTCAGATGGTGAATGACTATTTGGATGAGCTTGAAACCAGTATTCAAGTGATGGAAAGTTATCGTGAACACCTGAGCGTGGATATGCATCCATCCGACTTTCTAGGCATTATTAAGCAATATGAGGCATTATTTGAACAAATCTACAAACCAATGGCTTACGGTAGCTTGTGGTTTTCTGCGGACACACAATCATCCGATGCGCTTGCTTATCAAAACCGGATGCAGCAGATGGTCACGGAGGCGCAAAATCGTATCATGTATCTATCGCTGTGGTGGAAAGGGTTGGATGATGCGGATGCGGCAAAGCTGATGCCAACCGATCCAGAAGACGATGACTATGCGCACTATCTGCGGGATTTACGCCGTACCAAGCCGTATATCCTTGATGAGAAGTCTGAACAGTTAATCAATATAAAGGACACCAATGGTATTAATGCGGTCACAACCATTTACACCATGCTGACCAACCGCCTTGAGTTCAGCATGGAGATTGACGGTGAAAAGAAAACAATGACGCGTAGTGATCTGACTCAATATTACTACTCGCCAAAGCCCGAAATGCGCGCTGCTGCCTACCAAGAACTTTATCGTGTCTATGGGAAGGAGTCGAGTGTACTTGCACAAATTTATGTCAATCGTGCCCGTGATTGGTATAATGAAAATGTACAACTGCGTGGGTACAGTTCACCCATCTCTGTGCGCAATATCTCCAATGATATCCCCGATGCGGCTATAGATGTATTACTAGAGGTTTGCCGTACCAATGCACCGCTTTTCCAACGATATTTTAAACTAAAAGCCAAGTGGCTGGGGGTAGACAAATTGCGCCGTTATGATGTCTATGCACCGTTGGCCTCCTCCGACCACACCATTGACTATGGCGAGGCTGTCAACTTGGTGTTGGAAACCTTCAATGGGTTTGATACTCGTGTAGCGAGACAAGCCGAGCGTGTTTTTGCGGACAACCACATTGACAGCGAAGTGCGTAAAGGCAAACGGGGTGGTGCGTTCTGTGCAACGGTGTTACCCAACATGACGCCCTGGGTACTCATGAACTACACGGGCAAAGTGCGTGATGTGGCAACATTGGCGCATGAACTTGGTCACGCCATCCATAGCATGATGGCCGAAGAGCATTCCGTATTGACCCAACATGCGGCATTACCTCTTGCCGAGACGGCATCGGTCTTTGCCGAAATTTTGCTCACCGACCGTCTGCTCAATGAACAAAGCGATCCTCTGGTGCGTCGAGAACTGTTGGCGGCTGCCATTGACGACATGTACGCAACGGTTATGCGCCAAGCCTTCTTTGTGATGTTTGAGCGTGACGCCCATGCGGCCATTATGCAGAACAGTTCTGCCGATGAATTGCATGAGCTCTATCTGAACAATTTACGCGAACAATTTGGTGACAGCATGGAACTCTCGGAAGAGTTTAAGTATGAATGGGTGAGCATCCCACACATCTACCAGACACCATTCTATTGTTATGCATACAGCTTTGGGCAACTACTCGTCTTGGCACTCTATCGCCGCTATCAGGAGCAGGGTGATGCCTTCAAACCTGGCTACCTCAAAATGCTGGCCTACGGCGGTTCGGCGCGACCCGAACAAATTTTGGAGGAGGCGGGTATTGACATAACCGATAGTAACTTCTGGCAAGGTGGCTTTGATGTCATTCGCGATATGATTGATGAGGCGGAGGCCGTTGAGCTATAAATGGCTCTTTGAGAACTCATGAGGTGAGACTGTATCGTAGGTCATCGCTATTAGCGTGACGCTATGGGGTACACAGTCTCATCTCACCGACCCACCGACCTACTGACCACTCATCTCATACACCTGTTCTGTCTTTGCGGCACCAACAAAATCGTTCTGATGTAAATCGTCAATCGTGTGGGTCCACCACGAGACTGTCACTTTGCCCCACTCAAGCAGGATGGCAGGATGGTGATTTTCTTCCTCAGCAAGGGCGGCAATTTGGTTTGTGAACGTTAGTGCAGCGGTGTAGGACGAAAATTTGAAGACTCGCCGTAGCATTTTGATTGTCGCACCATTATCCGCTGTTTCTTGCACGACCGACCATTGCGGAAGTTGCATCAGCAGTTCCGTCATTTCAGCCTCGGTGACAGCAGGCACACGACCACGACATGGGACACAATTTTGCTCAACTAACTTCAGTGTGGATATATCCATCATGCTTCCCCTCTCTTTTCTCATCAATTCTTAATTTGACCGCGTAGGAAATTCTACATACGAAAATCATCACTCTACGTTACAACAGTTATAAATAAATCGCAATTTGGCAAGCCAGAGCAGGCCCTATCTAAAAAATCTGCGGAGTGAACACTTTCCAGTGCGAGGTACTCCGGCATTAGATATCGCCTACCTCCGCTGCGTCACAGATAATCAATCTGTGATACTGGTTTATACGGGCGGTAACACAGGTTGCCTACCTGCGTCACAGATAACCAACCTGTGTTACTCGTTTATACGGGCAGTATCGCAGGTTGTCTACCTGCGTCACAGATAACCAATCTGTGTTTCTCGCTT
>JBCCFC010001445.1:0-2824 GCA_039029935.1 Chloroflexota bacterium | reverse complement strand
GCCAAACTCAGAATATCCTGCGGATCATTTTCATATTCGATGGCTTCTGAAACAGCCTTGTCGCTCTGACCAAGCTGGACCAACATTTGCAGGTAGAGCAGAAATTCGCCTTCGGCCTGTGCAAGGTTGAGATAGGCCTCATGATGCCCAGCTTCTGCTAGAATCCCCAAACGAATGACGGCCAACGCATCGGCAAAGTCAGGCACATCATCATCTTCCCATGCACCCAGTTCGGTGATATGCCCGTTCATGGCTGCTTTCAGCGGTGCATAATCCCATCCGTGTGCTGCGGCCATCATCGCCATGTCAAAGGGGTCTCCAAACTTAATGGGGTTTGCATAGGTTGCCAGCGTCACGGCATATTTATTTCGTTGTTTTGTTGTGATTTCACCATGTAAATCCGCCGAGAGAAGCGCCTGTGTCCACAAGGCATCCAGTCCACCCGTGACATCCTCGTCATTCTGATAGTAGACTTCCTCGAGTGCATATTCCTCAATGCGACTCAGCCCCTTTTGCCATGATTGGGTCACAGCGTCCAACACGTTTAAGGTCTCGCGACGATTTCCGTCAGCCAACAACCTTTCAATCACATCTATCGCAGGCTGAAGCGGTTCATGGAGATCAATTTCTGTCCAATCGTCGTCACCATCCCAATAAGCATCGCTATCATAATCCTCGGCAAAAGCATCACGAAGGTTGGCTGTAACCTGTTGCTGTAATTGCTTTATATCGACAACTGCGTCTCGCTTGGCTGCTTTTGTGGGTTTCGTCGATGATTTTTTCTTTGGTGGTTTAGCTAGCGATGACTTAGCTGATGATTTAGTCGCTAATTTGGGTGGCGCGGTCATTTTTTGCACCATCAACTCAATTTCACTGCCCAAGTGTGGATGAGCCTCAACAAGTTGGGTCAACAGTGTTGTCATCTGCGTGAGGTCGAGTGATGCAAGCATGGTGGCAAAGGTATTATGTACCTCTATCGCATCGGGTTCGTGGGCCAGCGTTAGCAGTGTCGCCAGAATATGCTTACAATCACCGCCATAGTCATAGGGGCAGGTACAGTAGGTTGTCTTGATTTTGTTGTTGTTAAAGTGGATTTCCACCTCATAAGGCTTACGCCTACTGCCCTTGACATTAGCAGTCAGCACATCATCGCGCCAATTGGGGTTCTTGACCACACGTCCTTCATAATAACCGCGCGCTCGGCTCATTGATTGTGTTGTTGAGCGGGCGCGAATATCACTTTCGGTTAGTTTGGGCAGGCTGCTCATTGGTACGTCTCCTGTTTGATGCCAGTATACGAGACTATGAGATCAGGATTTTATCACACTCTCTAGTGATGTTGAAACATTAGAAGAGCATACATGGGAGTAATGATCAGTCTGTGAATTGTTGAATTGTTAATGCTCATGTCCCCCAATTTTGAAAGCAAGTGTTTATCCTCGCACCCAAGGCAAAAATGAGTACCATGTGTTGGATGTCGGTGTAGGTGTCGGTGTGGGTGTCGGTGTGGGTGCCGGTGTGGATGTTGGTGTGGATATTGGTGTGGATATTGGTGTTGAACTAGGTTCGATGGTCGGAAAATTCGTTGAGATGGGGGTAAGCGTTGGTGTTGTTGGGAAGCTCGTTGATGCACTCATTGATGTAGCTGTTGGTGTTCCTGTTGGTATTCCTGTTGGTGTCCCTGTAGACATGACGGTTGGTGTCATTACCTCGGTCATCATTGGTGTTGGGGTCACAGTCGGCGTATTTGTTGACAAAGCTGGCAAGATGCGTACAGACCCGTGCGCTACGCTGCCAACAACATCACGCCCATTGTCATCACCAAAACTGGCGTTGGGGGTGCTAGAAAAATTGATTTCGGCGATGATGCTATCCTCTGGCTCTGGTTGGCAGATGGCGGTAAAGGTCATTTCAACGATGATGGATTCTGCGGGCAGTGCTGCTAATGGTGGGCGAAAATCTGCGATGAGAAAATCAAGTTCGCCGTCCTCGTCGTCCGCTTGATAGTTGACGGAGGGAGAATACTGGGGGCTGAGGTTAAAGGCAATGGCATCAGGAACGGTATCGCTGTTGGCGTCGGTGTTGTCAAAGCTAAGACAGGTTTGGTCAAAATCAATGGAGAAGACCATGCCTGCGACAACTGCGCCGTTGGTTTGGAAGGTGATGGGAACGGTGATGGTGTCGCCTGATGTGACGGTCAGATCGTTAGGGATGCTGAGAAGTGGCTCGGTTTGAGTAGGGGTATGTTGCGCTAAACTTGACATAGACTCATTTATAGACTCATTTGGCAAATCACCCAGTGCGTTTGCCCAAAGATAGCGATTGAGGGGAAAAATGCTCATCGTCAGTAAAACGCCAAGCACGGCAATTTTTAACAATGATTTTAGGATTATTTTGTATTGATTGTAATTTTTCATAGAATTATTTCCTGACTATTTTCTACCGTCACTATCTTTGCAGTTTTTCTATACTTCGGGCTTGGTCACTCCTACGAAGGCAGGAATCCAAGCTCGTGCCCGCAGTGGATTTCTGCCTTCATAGGGATGATGGGCAAAAACTGCAAAGATAGTGTGCCGCTTTTCAATATGAATAGTTGTTGTATAACTGGTTTAGGCGAATCCACAGACAGTATACACTGAAAAAACGGTTCGGGCTATGAAAAATCTATGAAAATTGTAATGGTCAACAGCACCTTGAACACATTTCGTAGGGGCGATTCCTTTGGCGACCCCACATTTGGAGGCAAGGGCGAGCGCCAGGGAGGGGACCCCCCGGGGGGCCAACGGCGTTTTGGAAAATCAAATTGTCAAATAAAGAAAAAAAT
>JBCCFC010001444.1:0-2833 GCA_039029935.1 Chloroflexota bacterium | reverse complement strand
CGGTGGAGTGGAAGGCGCAGCCCTACCTCGACAATCTTCATATCCGCCCGGATCTGCGCGGGACGGGTCTGGGGCGGCGTCTTTTTTCAGATCTGGCGGCGGTGCTTTTGGCGGGTGGGCATGGCACTCGGCTTTATCCGTTGACAACCGGATTGAGTAAACAGATTTTACCAGTCTATGACAAACCGATGATTTACTATCCGCTCTCTATGTTGATGCTGGCGGGCATCCGCGAAGTGCTCGTGATTAGTACACCGACAGCCTTACCCATCTTCCGTGAGCTGTTGCAGGATGGCTCACAGTGGGGAATGCAGTTTAGCTATATTGAACAGTCAGCACCACGCGGCATAGCGGATGCCTTTCGTGTGGGCGAGGACTTTATCAATGGTGAGCCAGTCTGTTTAATTTTGGGGGACAATGTGTTCTATGGGCATGGTTTGCCCGAAAAACTACAAGAGGCGGCCCAGCTAACAGAGGGTGCATTGGTCTTTGCCTATCCAGTACGCAACCCACAACGGTATGGCGTTGTAGAATTTGATGATGATGGTATGGCTCTCAGCATTGAGGAAAAGCCAACGGAACCGCGCTCCAACTATGCGGTGCCTGGCATCTATTTCTACGACGGCAATGTGACAGAGATTGCCTATAAGTTAGAGCCATCGGCACGTGGGGAATACGAAATCACCGATGTCAACATGAATTATTTGAATCGTGGCGAATTGCAAGTCATGCTCATGGGTCGTGGTGTAGCATGGCTTGATGCAGGCACACACGAATCATTGCTACAAGCGTCTAACTTTGTCCATGCAATCCAAGAACGTCAAGGCATGATGATCTCCTGTCCAGAGGAGATCGCCTATAGATTAGGCTACATTGATCGCGATCAGCTTATCGAGCTAGCAGACGGCATTCATCAAGATAACCATTATGGCGAGTATCTTCGCCGATTAGCCGCAGGAGAATTTTAACCATGACTACTTCAACAACCATCACAGCAACCATTACACTCAATACCGAGCGGGCCATCGACGCGGTTGACCCGCGTCTCTATGGCTCTTTTAACGAGCATTTATGGCGTGCGATTTATGGTGGTCTCTATGAGCCAGACCACCCAACAGCGGATGAAGATGGTTTTCGGCAAGATGTACTAGACCTTGTACGCGAATTGGACGTACCCACCATCCGCTATCCGGGTGGCAATTTTGTTTCTGGCTATAACTGGGAGGATGGCGTTGGCCCCAAGGAACAACGGCCACGACGCTTGGAGTTGGCGTGGAAGGTGATTGAAAGCAATCAATTTGGGACAGATGAGTTTGTTCAATGGTGTCAAAAGGCCAATACAGAACCCATGCTGGCGGTGAATCTGGGTTCACGAGGGTTGGATGCCGCACGCAATTTGGTTGAGTATTGCAATCACCCTAGCGGCACGTATTGGAGTGACTTACGTCGTGCCAACGGGTATGAAGATCCGCACAATGTCAAAATGTGGTGTCTGGGCAACGAGATGGATGGTCCTTGGCAAATCGGTCACAAAACCGCCACCGAGTATGGCCGAATTGCTCAGGAAACGGCCAAAGTGATGAAATTGGTTGACCCGTCAATTGAGTTAATCGCCTGTGGTAGCTCACATCGTGGGATGCCAACCTATGCCGATTGGGAAGCTGAGGTGCTGATGCACACCTACGAGCATGTCGAGTATTTGTCGCTGCACACCTATTATGGCAATCAGTCCAACAACACACCCAATTTTCTTGCAAAATCGATAGAGATGGACCAGTTTATTGATGATGTGGTCAGCATCTGTGACACGATTCGCGCAAAAAAACGCAGCAGAAAAACGCTCTATCTTTCCTTTGATGAATGGAATGTTTGGTATCATTCGCGCGCAGCCGACAAATTGCTCGACCCTTGGCAGGAGGCCCCCCATCAATTGGAAGATGTCTACAACATGGAAGATGCGCTGGTGGTCGGCTGTATGTTGATCTCGCTGTTAAAACATGCCGACCGCGTCAAAATTGGCTGTCAAGCGCAGCTCATCAATGTAATTGCCCCAATTATGACGGCAAACAAAGGTTCAGTCTGGCGGCAAACCATTTATTATCCATACTATCATGCCTCACGCTACGGTCGCGGTGTCGCCCTTGACCTCCATATTCAGTCACCTGTCTATGATGACGCTAACATCGGTGCAGTACCCTTTTTGGAGGGCGTGGCAACTGTACAGGAAGAAACAGAGAGCCTGACCGTCTTTGCGGTCAATCGGCATCTCAATGAAGCATTACAACTCCAAGGGGACATTCGTGGCTTTCCAGGCTATCAAGTGGTTGAACATATCACGATGAGCCACGACAATCTCAAAGCTGTCAACACGCAGGGACAGCCCAATAACGTCGTACCAAAGAACGATGGTGATGCCAAGATAGACGGAGGACAGCTATTCGCAACTTTGCCCAAGGCATCTTGGAACGTAATTCGCCTAGCGAAGGTGTAGGGATGTGATAGTGTATGTCACGCGTCGGTTGTGCGTGGGAAGGCAACCACAAATTCGTTGCCTTCCAGTCGCCATGTCGGAGGGTATCCTGTCCATGCGCGCATTCGCTGGATAATTCTAGGGAAACCACTACCGACATCTGTGACAAGACCCATACGCAGTAGCATGTTATAGACGTTTGGATTTCGTACAATATGGATACCTAGCAGTTTGTCGGAGAGCATATATAGCACAGCACGATTGGAACACAATGAGATTTATTGAGTTATCCAAAAGGCAATGATAGAAGAGATTGACGAAAGGGTTGAAAAAAAGTAAACTAAGAATAATTATGTAAATAGG
>JBCCFC010001443.1:0-2835 GCA_039029935.1 Chloroflexota bacterium | reverse complement strand
CGATGAATGTCCAGCATTGATACAAACCCTCTCTGATATGCAATCCCTGCCACTAGGTCGTTTAACCGATGACAACATGGTTGATCTGGCCGCAGCAATGTTGGGGACACGTGGACAATGTTTCGATATTCTCCAACGACTCCAGCAAGAAACTGAGGGCAATGCCTTTTTTGCGGTCGAGGTGTTGCGAACACTGGCCGAAGACATGGGTGGATTGAGTAACATCGGCGACGCTCCCTTGCCGGACATGCTACTGCCCGATGGTATCCAGTCCATTGTCCAGCGACGCCTAGCGCGTGTGCCACAGCGAGACCATCATCTGTTACAGTTGGCGGCGGTGGCGGGACGCATGTTGGATATGCACATCATCAACGAACTCAGCGGACATGTGCAACTGGAACAATGGCTCACGACTTGTGCCGAGGCCGCAGTCTTGGATTTGGTGGATGACACATGGCGTTTTCAACATGCCAAGATGCGAGATGGGCTGCTGGCAACGATTCCGGCTGACATCGCCAAACAACATCACCAGCAGGTGGCCCAAGCCATTGAATGCGTCTATCCAGATGATCCACAATATGCCGCTCAACTGATGCAGCATTGGCGACAGGCCGAGAACCCTGAAAAAGAGTATACCTATGCCTATCAAGCGGGGACACATGCCGCCAGCACCTATGCCAATGATGATGCCATTACCTATTTGACCAGAGCCTATGAACTGGCTCGCAGCCTCGATTGGGTGCAAGATGCAGAGTCTAGCGCACAACCGTCTATCAAACGGCAATACGATAGCTTATTGGTGCGAGAAGAGGTCTATGGGCTGATAGGCGAGCGGGAACAACAAAAAGCAGACATAGCATTACTGACCCCACTTGCCGATAAACTGGACCACCCCGAGTATGACACTGAGATTGCGTTACGCCAAGCAAATTATTCTTTTGAACAATCCGATTCTGCGACAGCCCATATGTACGCCGAAAGAGCCATTGCCAATGCACGATTGCTCGGAAACAACCAGCTTTTGTCAATGGCTTATCGTGTGATGGGTGGCGTTCATACCCTTGTTGGCGCTTTTGGGCCTGCAAAGGATACCTTGGAGAACGCATTAACAGTGGCCAAAAATTTGGCGCAAACCGCAGAAATGGGTAACATCCTTGCCGATTTGGGGAAGCTTGCCTATAACCAGGGCCACTATCACCAATCCGTTGACTATTATAGGCAGAGTCTACACCTACACAAAACAATTGACCATGCGCAAGGAGAAGCGACGGCATTGCTTGGCTTGAGCGCGCCCCTAGCAGAGTTGACACATGATCAAGAAGCAATGCGCCACCTTGAGGAGAGTCTGGCGACTTGTGAACGGATTGGTGACAAATTAGGTGAAAGCAAAGCGGCCAACGACATCGCGATTCTACTCCATCACTTTGATTCCGATAAGGCATATCCATTTTTTCAGCGGTCACTATCCATTACACAACAAATTGGATACAAAGAAGGGCTTGCGATGACTCTGGGCAATATAGGATACATGTTCGCAAGACAGGGACGACCAGAGGAAGCCTATGGCTATCAACTCAAAGCGCTACAAATTGCAACTGACATCGAGGATAAACATAACCAAGCGCATTTCATGGCGAGTATAGGGTTTACTTGGCGGAATCACATAGGCGTGTTGGAACAGTCTCAGCAGTATCTTGAAGACAGCATCGCACTCAGCGGTTCATTGGACATTATAGATATAGAAGCCTATGGCACGATGGGTTTAGGGGTATTATTCAACCAGCTTGGCTTTTTTAAGAGAGCGGAGCCTTTTTTGACAGATGCGTTGACGACCCTTCGCACCATCGGTTCACAATATTACCAAGGGGATGCATTGCGTTATCTTGGCGAATGTTTTGCAGCACAGGGGTTGGTCGAACCAGCCAAACAACACCTCCAAGAAGCCGTGACGGTGAACCGCAAAGTACACAATTTACCATTAGTTGGGATTGCACTGAATCAATTGGCTTGGCTTGCCTACCAAGAGGGGCTGTACGCGCCAATGCTGGATTATTATCAGGAGGCGCTCACCACATCGGGTAGTGACAACGCGCCACACGAACAGGCGGTAAGTCGGGCAGGCATTGCTTGGGCGACGTTTTTAATCAATGGCACAGTGTCCCAATCCGATATAACGGCCTGTCTTGCGTATATCGAAAGTGATCCACCATTGTTGATGCAGAGCACGCCATTTCGTCTACACCTCATCTGCTATAAATGCTTGCAGGCCGCTGGCGACCCACGCGCCGACACCCTCTTGACCATCACCCGTGAACAGATTCAACAAATTGCCAGCTACATTGAAACGCCAGAATGGCGGGATTCCTTCTTGTCTGGTGTGCCAGAGCAACGCGAGCTTGAAGAACTATATACCCAACTGCCTTGACCTGAACATTGTTACTAATTCTGTCATCAACGGTTTCTCTTTGGTTACTTATTTCGCTTTTAAAAAGCTCTATTTGACACCTGAAGCGTTAGGCTTTTTTCCGTTTTTGACAATTTTATTCCAGAACGCATACTCTTTGCTCTCTCGTTCTGGCGAAGGTATTAATCTATAAAGCCATTTTATAAATGGTATTAACTTAAAAATTTTCATATATAAGGAGAAAAATCATGAGTTGGTATATTAAAGTATTGAGCCAGTATTTTGACTTTAGCGGTCGAGCGCGTAGAAAAGAATTCTGGATGTTTATATTAATCAGCGGAATTATTTCGCTCATTATGTCAGTGATTGACCTCGGCATTGGTCTCGTGATTGCGGATACTGGCATTCTGAGTCGTTTAGAGTCGCGTGGT
>JBCCFC010001442.1:0-2836 GCA_039029935.1 Chloroflexota bacterium | reverse complement strand
TTCGGGGATTTTTGTGAATATTCTTTTCTTTTTTACACTAAATCCAAGTCCGAGCCTTCTGGCTGAGCGCCACATCTGTTCTGCGGGAATTGCTGGAAAAACAATCGTTTGGGCGAGTAATGTCCTTGTGCAACAAGATAATCAATTTCGCCGGATAGTGTGTCATCGCCATAAGGGACAGACACTTCGCTGTTAAGGAAGCCACGATAATCAGTATGATGAAAATTGACCAGGGTCAGCAAGGGACCAATAAAATTCCCAATCAGGTCTTGCTCGCTCCATGCAAACCCGTTCTCTTCAAAATTGTTGCGAATATAATCAAGCCATTGTTGCTCAAAGGAAGATGGTGATGGATCGACATCGAGCCAATCTTCAAGCAGCGAACTCTTCTTTTTCAACTTGATGCCAAATTCGTCTTCGACTTCTTCAATTGACCAATGTGAGAATGATTTCATGATATACCTCGTCAAAAACCAGCACAGCGTTATCGGATGATCACTGTCAAAAAATCCGTTCAAACCCCAAATCCGTTGTTGTATTTTCAGGCAGTATCCGTTATAGTTACCCTTAACATGTGTTCACATGGACTCATAAATTTCAAGAAAGTATACCATCACGACGGGAATATGTCATATGAAAGAACAACGCACACGAGTGGCCGCCTATGGATTGGTCACGCATGACAACAAGATGCTCCTCTGTCGGTTATCCAAACAGCTTCCCAACTGGGCGGGGCATTGGACGTTGCCCGGCGGCGGACTGGACTTTGGTGAGCATCCCGCAGATGCGGTCGTTCGTGAAATTGAAGAAGAGACGGGGTTAACGGTTGGCGTCGGTGATGTGGCAACCATCGACTCAAGGTACGATGATTCGGGTGCGCACGACCATCATGGCATCCGCATTATTTATCATGCCATCTATATGGGCGGAGAGTTACGCGATGAAGTTTCGGGCACGACCGATACCTGTCAGTGGTTTTCGCGGGAAGAGATTCAATCGATCACGCTTGTTGACCTTGCCGCACTCGGTGTCAAGCTGGTTTTTGGCTAGCCGCTTGCCATCACTTGATACAGAATCGAACGCCCCTGCTTACCCAACACGTCAATCACTTTCATCTCGCGCAGACAATAGGCCATCTTCTGCGCCAACGCTCTGCGGATGCCAAGCCCCTCGGCCAGTTCCTTGGTGGTAAAGGTTTCCGGCAGGCTATCGGGCAACAAGGCCAGCCAATCGACATAGGTGTCCAAGCGGTGCTGTGCAACGACTTCCAGCAGCCTGCGCTCTTCGGTGCGCCATCCACGCTTGCGCCATCCCCGACGACGATGGCCCTGATTGCCAACGTATCGCCACACCTCTTCCTCGCGGATCATCAGCACTTCAAGCGAAAAATTGTCATGGGTCAGCAGATGTGGGAAACTCACCAGTTCCCAGAACACATCCTCAACGCGACCACGCTTGGGTGACTTGCGCCGTACATCATCGCCATCCTCTGTGGTCGCCAATTTCAAGATCCATTTCTCCTGCGCAATGGGATGAACCAAGCGGATGGGGTGGGTATGAATCAGTTTATTGAGCTTGGACTTCATGGAAGCAAAACTTTTGGTTTGAATTTCAATCAGCAGGTCATCGCGCACGATGTCAATGACATAGCCATCAAGTGGCACTTCAAAGCGGTCGTTGGGTTGTGCGTACCATGTTTTCAACGAGGCATGGAGTGGTTTTTCGTTTAATACACCTATTGCGGACATGGTTGCCTTTGCTCCCTCGAGATGGTCAAATAGAACTCGAACATCGAAACGATAAGGCTGAATACATTGACCCATCCGTTTTCGTCCGTATCCGTTTTTTAAAAAACGGATGGGTAGAATTGACCTTATAAGTTATTTCATACCCATTCTATTATTGAGGTGGTATTGAAAAAAGACATCCCATGACGCATCCTCAGACGCGGGAATTTCTGTGTGACCGCCAAGATTGATATGCATTGACTTCTCACTACTGCCAAAGGCATCAAAAAGGGCCAACCCATACGCTCGTTCTCGAATCAGATCATCCCACTGAAAGGCAAATCGCAGCGGGATGGTGACATGTTGGGCGGCGACTCTTAGACGACTGTGGTCAGGGTGCAGGTGTGCAAGACCGAGAACCGCGCAGGTGAAGCGATGGTCCACCGCCAGCAAAGGGATGCCAATGCTGCTGCCCTGCGAAACGCCCCAATAGCCAATTGGGATGGTCGACTCAATTATTTCCATGCTAAGTATGGCGTCTAACGCTGCCTGCCACTCTGGGACGGCCTGTGCCGCCAGGTCATCCAGAAACTGGATTTTCTCATGTACGCTCAGAGATGGTGCGTTTGGGTCGCCCGATATTCGTGCCAGTGTTTTCGCCCGCTCAATGGCCGCTTCTTCAGGGCTGATGCGTTCGCCATGTTTGGGTGCATCAATCGCCAGTGTTGCCCATGCATATGTGGTGGCGTAGCGTATGGCACGGTCACGGATACTCTGACAGGCTTTGTGCTGCGAGCCGCCATGCCCCATCGCAACCAGAGCCTTTGGGTTGATGTGTGATGGCGGTGTCCAAATCACACAGGGGACAATTTCACCAGTGACACAGATATCGAACTCATATTGGATGACGCTCTGCTCAATAGGCTGACTACTTTTGAACACCACGATGCGGCTCCACGCTGTCTATACTTTACTCCGGACCAGACCATAAATCTCGCTATCGGTTATCTGACCATTGACAATCCAACCTAAGGCTAAACCGACCTTATTAAAGGCTAAACCCAGCTTAAAGCCAAAGCCTGTTGTCGAAATCCGTCGGCCAAAACCTG
>JBCCFC010001441.1:0-2838 GCA_039029935.1 Chloroflexota bacterium | reverse complement strand
GCCTGCGCTATTTTTGTTGAATAAAATTACTTAGTCTTTAGTCTGTCGATGCGTCCAACTCATTCTCTTGGTTGCGGATGATGGACAGATATAGCTGAACCTGCTCTTCGATTTCGCTCGCTGTAGGAGATGAGACCTTCGATTCTGACATATCAGAATCGCTCTCACTACTTGGACTGTCACCAGCTTTTGTAGACACCGCGTCATCAAGTGCCGCCTCAGCATCAGCATATGCGCTCAAGTCCACTTGATCATCATTGCGAACCAGCGGCAAGAACAGTTTCATCGCCAGTTCCATGACCGACTCTGAATCTAATGTCCCACCTGCCAACACCTCATCCAATTCTGTGTAGGTTATCTCATCAGTGGTCGCCGCGTTTATATTGGCTTGGGTGCGTATCACAGGCAAGAACAGCTTTACCTCAGAGGATGTCTCGCCTTTGGCGGCTGGCTTGCTGGCTACACTGGGTGTGTCATCCGTGCTTGGGGAACCGTCGGCTGCTAGGGTTGTGGCCTCCAAGACCACCAACTCTGTCAAGTTATCACCCGCCAACAACACATCATCGATATAGGTGTGTCGTTGCGGTTCGGGTTGGGCGTTACGGCTGATCAACGGCAAGAACAGCTTGATTTCAGGCTCTGTAGGGACATTTTGATCCACAATGGCAACAATTGTATCTGGTTGCGTTTGATCTATGTTACGATTGCTACTGTTATCTACCACGAGCTCATCAACAGTGCTATTGTTCTGTTCAGTGGGCAACCCAACAACCACGCCGACATCGGCAAGATAGTAAGTCTGTGACCCGTTGGTCGGCCACATGCCAAAGGCCCAGCCATGCACCTCTTCTAAGGTGAGATCATCGTTGGGCGCACCATTGCCGACATCTTTATAGTAAAAGGCACTAAATGGAATCTCGATGTAGCCCCAACCAGAGAAATCGTCCCCAAATTCATAGGTCCATCGCTGCGCATCCTCGGTAGTGGCATCGGGGTTGCGGTTTTCGAGAATGTCGATAAAGAGACGGTTGCCTGTGTTGCCGCCATAAATCCAAAAGCCAAAGCCTACATGTTGGCTCCAATCTTGACTAAGCCACCTATCAGCCGTTTCGTTGCTAAAGGCATGGGTAAACCCACCCCAACTTGTCACATCTCCGTCTACACGGATAACTGTATCCGCAGCACGATTGCGAGTTGAACGCGCACCGGGTAATGGCGGAATCGCACTGTCTACGGTCAATTGCTCACTAGCAATGGTGACACGGCTCTCGGCATCGTGCCACGTGTTAAACCCAACACCAATACCGTTCGGGTCCCACCCCGAAGGTAGGCGAGGTTCGGGATTATCGGTGCTGCCCTCACTGGTAAATGTGTCGAGAACTGTTCGCAGATTCTCTGAAGGAGCTGGCGGCGGCGTGTCATTGTCGCGAATTGTGATAGTTGCCATATCTTGGAGGCCCAACGTGGCCCCATTGGGATTTTGAAGCTGAATCTGGATGGTTTCATGAGACTCCACCAACGCATCATCAACGGTTTGGATGACCACAAATTGTTCGGCAATGCCTTCGGTTCGATACATCAAGTCGCTCAACGCAAAGGTGAGTGTGCCTGTGCTGGGGAAATAGTCATCAACCGCAGTTGCGCTATTTTTGCTGATACCGCCATCAATCACATAGTCTATAGTGACAACGTCATCCTCATCTGTACTCAGGTCTTCACGCTTCAATGCCACCGTCACGGTCAGGGCATCCCCTTCTTGCACCACATAGTTGGCCTCAGTTACATCGGCAATCGGGGCAATATCGCCTTGATCATAGACAGTAACATCATCCAAGACCATCGAGCCAATGCCCGCGGGGAGCAATACAGAATAGCCCCACATGCGCGCCAAGTTAATCGGGCTATCAGGGTTGGGTCCAGGGTTAAAGTCCATGCGTTGACTAAACTGCGAGAAAGGAAGCGTAAAGAGTTGCCACTGGTCGCTGGTGTCCATAAACAGGTACTCATAGCGATTGGACGCCTGTGCAGCCTTGCCGCCGCTCAACAGTTCAATGCGTATTGGGCGGTTTGTACTGCTGCCCTTAAACCAGAACTGTAATCCATCCTGTCGCTGCCAATCCTGTGCGTCGCTAAAGTTTGCGGTGACACCGCCAAAGCCACGTGGCATAATCTCATAGGTGACAGAGATTGCCCCGTTTGTCTTTGTGATTGACTTGGACCCTTTCATGGGTGACTCTGTGGAGATGATGTTTGTGTTGGTAAGTGTCTCTATGTCAAATGAGAATGTCTCGGCAGACTCAGCATCAAAGAAGGGACCAACACCATCGGGTTGCCCCCTATCAAAGTCATGAACCAGGGTTTTACCGATAGCGGCCACATCATCAATGGCAATGGTTCCACTGCCCGGTGCTAGCAAGAGCGAATAGCCCCAAATGGCGGCTAAATTGAGTGCATCGCTGGGGTTGGGTCCAGGAGAAAAATCCATGCGTGAGACAAAGGCATCAAAAGGAATATCAAGTAGACGCCACGCGGCTGATGTATCTGTAAATGCATAGACATAGCGGTTGGATGCACTGGCCGAGTCGCCATCGCTTTTGAGTTCAATACGGTGTACGTCGCCCGTGTTGCTGCCTTTGACCCAAAGACGGAGATGTGTGTAATCACGCCAATCTTGCACGTCGGCAAAGGCACGTGATAGTCCACCGTATCCGGGGCCATCGTTCCAACTAGATAAAGCACAGAGCACTCCACTACACTACCACCGCTCGTTTGTATAAGCTGCTTCAGCCGTATATACTTTTATCAGTAATGTATCGCACAGCTGAGGTGAATTATGAG
>JBCCFC010001440.1:0-2839 GCA_039029935.1 Chloroflexota bacterium | reverse complement strand
TGTATAGGGTGTTGAATGGGCCACAGAGCGACTGGTCATCTCTCTGCAAACACGAACAATTTGACTTTTCCTCGTCCGCGTCCTAAATCAATCTCTCTGCGACGAGTCGCTAGCGTACCTGTTCGCCATACCCAACCGCATCCAGATAGTTGTTAAACTGATCAAAGTCCATCTGTTGCTTCTGGTCTGAAAGCGCAACCGCCGGATTTGGATGTACTTCAACAATCAGCCCATCCGCGCCTGCGGCCAAACCCGCACGTGTCAAGGCGACCAACAGGTCACGGCGACCACCGGAGTGGGTTGGATCAACGATGACAGGCAAGTGTGTTTCCAGCTTTGCCAACGCCACCGCACTGACATCCAATGTGTTGCGTGTGTATTGCTCATAGGTGCGGATACCGCGCTCACAAAGGATGACATTGGTGTTGCCCTCACTCATGATGTATTCAGCACTCATGATCCACTCTTCGATGGTGCTGGAAAGACCACGTTTGAGCAGGACAGGGCGATCTGTTTTACCCACTTCTTTGAGCAGTGTAAAGTTCTGGCTGTTGCGTGCGCCAATCTGCAACACATCAACATAATCCAGAGACACTTCCAGATCACGGGCATCCATCAACTCGGCCACAAACTTCAAGTCGTGTCGATCACAGGCTGCACGTGCCCATTGCATCGCCTGTTCACCCAAGCCCTGGAAGCTATATGGGTTGCTGCGTGGCTTGAACGCACCGCCACGAAACATCTTGATACCATGATTGGCAACAAACTCAGCAGTCACGTCGACCTGTTCCTCAGATTCAATTGCACAAGGTCCAGCAATCATAGCAGGTGTATTACCACCGCCGACAGGGACATCCCCAATCATGACAACCGTATCAGCACGGTCGGCACGACTGGTCAAGAATTTGGGCTTTTCAGCCTTGTTGCCTGCTTCCATACTCGCCTGGAAAATGCTTTTAAACAAGCTCTTGATGGTTCCATCATCAAATGGACCTTCGTTTGCATCCGTCAACGCCTGCAACATCTCCAATTCACGTTTGGGATCATACGATGATGTCCCCTGACTTAGCTGCATCTGACCGATTTCTTTGGCAATCGATGCGCGCTCGCTCAGAAGACGAAGCAATTCCATATTAATGGTATCGATCTTCTGACGCATTTCTTGGATTTGTGGTTGTCCCATTGTTCTTTTCCTTAGAATTTTGCTCAATAGACACAATACATTGAGCAGTATTTAAAAATTTTGTATTGCAGAATAAAAAATCTGCATTTACCTGTTTTATACGTTACTATATAAATAAATAGCCGATGAAGAATAATTTTTCAAATGATATTTTATCAGGGATTCTACTGATTTTTCAATTTTTACCATGCATAATATCGCTTGAACAGACTTGATAAAAGATTGTTCACAAAACAAAGAGAGGTTCCGATGAATCAGCCATACTTATTTATCCAAATGTCCGGTGTGCCTGGCTCTGGTAAGACCACTGTTGCCAACGCTATTGCCAAACACATCGGTGCTGTTGTTGTTGACCATGATGTCACCAAAAGTGCGCTGTTAAATCCCGCCATTTCAGTGTCCAACCCCGGTCATGCCTCCTATTTGGTGCTAGACGCCATCGCCCGTTCACTCCTACAACAAGGCTTTTCCGTTATCTTTGATAGCCCCTGTTTTTATGATGATCTGTTGAAACGGGGTCAAACATTGGCCGCAGAAGCGGGGGCAACCTATGCCTATATTGAATGTGTGTTGAATGATCTAACCCAATTGGATCAACGGTTACGCCATCGTGTTGAAACAGACACAAACTACCCCAGCCAAGTGACCAGTGTCTATGGTGCGTTAGAAAACCGTGCAGACGGTTCTGGCAAAGCCGCGATCAATGCGGATGTTTTTCGAGATTGGATTGCCAATATGAAACGTCCAGATAGTGCCTATTGTGTTTTGGATACATCACAACCTGTGGATGCCTGTATCAACAACGCATTGACCTATCTTCAAAGTTTATAAAATCCGCGCTTGCCCGCGTTCTATTTATTATTCGTCGGCTCCGATGATAGCTGACGATACAATCCAACGGCGCGCTCCCAAGGCAAGGCACTGGTACGTAATCGCAACAAGGTATAGAACGCTTTGTAAATTTCGGTCTTGCTAATCTTGCTGTTGCCCATACGTCGATTGACAAAGGTAATGGGGACTTCGCCAATGCGGAATCCAGCGCGTTGACAGTGGAAGGTCATCTCGACCAAAAAACTATAGCCGCTACTAAAGATGGCATCTAGGTTGATGGTTTCAAGGACAGTACGGCGATAGCAGCGAAACCCGGCTGTGCAATCGCGGGCAGCAACACCCAGAATAATATGCGCCAGCCAGTTTGCACCATAGCTGACAAATTGGCGCAGGGCTGTACAGCCGACAATTTTGCCACCCGGGACATATCGGCTACCGATGACGAGATCATAGTTGGTACTGGCCCCATCAAGCAAGTCTGGCACACTGTCGGGGCTATGACTAAAATCAGCATCCATTGTGCAGATGTAGCGATACCCACGACTTAGCCCATAGGCAAACCCAGCTTTATACGCTGTACCGAGTCCTAGCTTACCCGCGCGGTGAATCACATGAATGCCTGCATCCTGCGTCGCCAACGCATCTGCAATCTCGCCAGTGCCATCAGGCGAATTGTCATCTACAATCAGCACATGGATATTGCCCGGTAACGCCCGCAGTTGCGTTGCCATCAACTCTATATTTTCCTGTTCATTATACGTCGGCACAATAACCAGTGCCTGATTGGACCAAGATATGGACATAAGTTTTTAAATTAAAAGCGAC
>JBCCFC010001439.1:0-2843 GCA_039029935.1 Chloroflexota bacterium | reverse complement strand
TGAATACCGACTCACTGAATTATTGATCCCCCAACTTACTGCGAATCTCCGCAATCTCCTTATTGGCTGCATCAATTTGATTGAGCAAATGGAGTGGCTCTTCACCTGCTGCATAATTTGCTTTTTGTAACATTAACGTCCGCCAATTTTGCTTCTGCTTGGCTAGATTTTCGTTGAGGAATTCAATATCTTCATCGTCGCTTTCAATAAATGCCGATGACTTGGACGACGAACGCCCAACGTTTTGGCTAGCTTGAGACACAGTTGAGTCATTGACCTCATTGGCAGATACCACGCCACCATCAATATCTGTAGGGCCACTGAAATACGTGCCACCACTGCGCTGGTCAATCGTCAGATAGATATTCTGGGCTGTTCGACTCTCTGAGAATTCAAAGATGCTTTTATATGTCCATCCTGTCTCAATGTTTCTAATTGTTTCTGGCTTTTCCTCTAGAATCCATAGGATGGTAGCCGCACCCCAAAATGCAATCGCTTTCGGTTCATGTCCAGCCTCTGCATTATCTAAATTTGTAAATTTTAATGTACCCAATAGTGTGCAAATCAAACCGCAATAATATTCGTGCCAGTCACTTGGGTTGACCATGTATTCTTTGGCTCTTTGGCGTATAGAGACAAGCATGATGAAATATTTAACAAGTAGCTCGTTGTCAAACATTTCATCTGCGGGGATCGAAAATTCACCTTCGGGCATCGCTTTTGCAACTCCAGCCACATGAAGATAACGGTAAAAACGAAATATTGTGTCTGGTTGTAGGCTAGATTGAAAAAATGCTCTTGGTAGTAGATGCGTAATGGTTTCTGTTTCCATCTTGAGCAAATCTTGCAGAACATGATCATACCGTGCATTGGCGCAATCAATAATTCTTGCGCTGCGGGCATCTGGGTCAATAATGATATTCTCTAGGTTGAGATCGCCATGCACAGTGGACAGATAGACTGATCGTGTTTCTTGTAATATCTCAGATAATCTGTGAAGCGGATTGGGGACTCGATACTTCTGGGTAGGTAGCGTAAGATAGGTATCATTTAGATTAAGACGATGGTAAAAAACGGTATCAATAGAGTGAGATAGCTGCGTTTGACGTGTTTGTGTAATCCCGCCAACGGCAAAAGCGACGGTTTCACCAACGTGGTATGCCTCTGGATTGTGAACATTTTCAAATCGAATCCGATAGGATAGGGCGAATTCACCCTCGCGTCCCAACGTAGATATTTTAGGTAAATCTAACGTGATTCGCCTCTCTTCAACCTCAGTTACAACAAATCCAGTTAGACGAACAGGTGCGCCCATAGACAAGTCAGGCAACGATGATAGACAATTTTTGGCTCCCTTAATTTGTGCTTCGGCAAGTTTTCCTGCATCAATCTTCGGATAATGTTGATAATAGTCACGATGGGCATCATCTATAATAGGCATAGGCGTAATTGAAAAGTTGACAGGCAGAAAACGATCATAGGTTGATTGTATCGGTTGTGTTCGACGGCGAGAGGCGTCCCAAAGGATATGAAACTGTCGGAAGATACGTCGATTCAACACATGCCATAAATCAGGAATGGCAGCATCTTGACTGTATTGAGCAACGCTTGCAACATCAAATATGCCATCACCGACTGCCCCATACCGTATTCCTTGGTAGATGCCGTCTGTTGTTTGGGCTGGTTTATCTAAAATAGCAACAAAACCAGGCAAGCGTTCTAATATCTGCGTAGAGAATGCATGCCATTCTTGGGTAATGATGGCAGCAGAAGCCAGCTTGACAACCACAGGAAGTTTTGCATACCCCTGTTGGTCATATGACCGAATCAGAAAAACCCGGCTATCACTAAAGCCGTTACCAAATTCTTTTTGTATATGAACTTTGTTTTCTTTACTAAAAATTTGAGCCAACAGTTCTTCATGGTGTGCGTCTAGTTCTATTTTGTCCGGTTTGTCAATGTTTAGCATAGTCTCATCTTTGCATATTGTTTGATTTATAGACAGTATTGCGGCGAGCGAATGAACTGCTATCATCCAATTTTCAGCTTACATGGTATCAGAAAGTATCTAATCCACCAAAAAGACAAATACCAGCATTTAGCTGGGACGCCCCTCTGGATAAAATAAATACCCGCCTTCAAATTCTCCTTCAGACCGTCGTCCTCGTCGGTTAATGATATAAACAGGCTGGCTCGGATTCGGTTCAATTTTCAATCGTAAACTGCGAATCATCTGCTGGATGCTTTCTGTTGACGCGCCGTCTATCATTTCTTCGTCAGGCCATCCTGCTTGAAAGATTTGCGTATAGGTATGGAATTTGCGAGGATTTTTTAACAAAAAGAGTAACACCCGCCGCTCTATGGGGGTTAAGCTATCAAGTTCCTGCTCATGGTGATAGATGATCTGTGACCTCTGATCTAAGTAAATCTGCCCCCGTACAGTGCCTGATTGTGTACCGATATAGTCTATAAATAACTCGCCAAATATTTTTAGCTGCACATCCTCTTCTGATGGGCAAATTAGATTTTGACATAAGCCTTTTTTTTCGAGAGCTTGCCAAACGAACTGGTTGCTTTGATATGAAGTGGATGTCTTGGCGATCTTCGTTTGCCCGATGCGTTGCAATGTCATCAGTGCTTGTTTTTCACCTTCGGTTAAGCCTTTCCAAATGCTGTTGAGCCGGTTTTGGATACTTGGCTCTCTTTGTAATAAGGTGCGCCACGTGGTCCAGTCTGGGGCATGATCTTCAAGAAGCCACCACTCGCAAATCGCCTTAATAAGGGACGGATAGCCACCTGTTAATGACAGAATCTGTTCAAATTCCTCTGGTTGAATTTGTTTT
>JBCCFC010001438.1:0-2843 GCA_039029935.1 Chloroflexota bacterium | reverse complement strand
TTTCGCCGTTGTGCGCATCCAACCGGATACGCTCTCCTATCACACCAACTTCATTGACCTTGACCCGCGTCATCGTGAACGTAGCTATAACCGTCATAGTCTCGGCTTGCCCGTGATGCGCATCACCTATGATATGCGCGCCAATGAGCAACGGCTGGCTGATTGGATGGAAGGCAAGTCTGAAGAAATCCTGCGAGGTATGGGTGCAACCAAGACGTGGCGTGGCCCCCGCTTCACAGGGGTTGGCAGTAGTCACGATTTGGGTGGCTGTCGCATGGGCGATGATCCGGAGACCTCTGTGGTGAACAGTGATTTGCAGGTGCATGATACGTCGGGGCTGTATGTAATGGGTGGGGCAACCTTTCCTACATGTCCAGGCATTAATCCAACACATACGATTTGGGCCGTGGCGTTGCGTGCAGCGGAACGGTTGGTCGAGCAAATTTAGAGGGCTGAAATTGGTCCAATAAAAAAGAGGCATTTTTCAAAAAATGCCTCTTTTTTATTGGACCAATTTTGTGTGCTTATGCCGATACAGATGTTACTAGCGAATCGGCCACAACCGTCGCCACATCCTTCACCTGCATGGGTTCACCCGCAGCGATGTTGGCGTCATCCATCATGCGCGCACAGAATGGACAGCCGACAGCCAGTGTATCAGCATGGGTGGCATGAGCCTCAGCAAAGCGATTTTCGTTGACCGCCTCTGTCCCATGCTCCTCTTCCTTCCACATCTGCGCACCACCAGCACCACAACAGAAGGAGTTGCTCTTGTTGCGCCCCATCTCAATCAGGTCCATGCCCGTCTTGAGAATGGCCTTGCGTGGCTCATCATAGATGTCGTTATGACGACCCAAATAACATGGATCGTGATAGGTGATCTTGCCATACTCATTCTCTTGTAGCGTGATGCGTTTCTCTGACGCAAGCTCGGTGATGAGTTGGGTGTGGTGAATGACCTCGTAGTCGCCGCCATATGCCTGATATTCTTTGCCCAGTGAGTGCAAACAGTGTGGACAGCCTGTGACAATGCGCTTTTTCTTTTCGCTGTCGGCATGTTCCCCGCTTTGTGCCAGACCCAGCTCGTTAAATGTTTCCATGTTGCCCAGTGCCATCTCATAGAAGAGATAGTCATTCCCAGCACGTCGCGCCGAATCACAGGTACAGACTTCATCGTTGCCAAGAACGGCGTAGTTGATATCGGCTGAGTCCAAAATCTTTGCAATCGAGCGACTGGTTTCCTGTGCATGAGGGTCAAATGCACCCGCACAGCCGACCCAGAAGAGCGTGTCAAACTCTGGATTGTCCTCAACCGTTGGGATCTCAAAGTCCAGTTCCTCCGTCCATGCCAAGCGGTCATCCCCCAACTGCCAAGGGTTGCCATTGCGCTCCATGCCGTTGAACGCACCCTTGAGTTGCTCTGGGAATTCACCATGCATCAACACCTGCTCTTGACGGATGTTGAGAATATCAAACATCGGCTCGTTGCCCACTGGACAGACATCTACACATGCACCACAGGTAGTACATGCCCATACAGCACTTTCGCTGATGGCAAAATCGAGCAGTGAGAACTCCTCCTCCTCGCCATTCGCCAGCGCCGCCATGTTGTCCTTGATGTAATAGCGTTTGTTGATCTCCAACGCTGATGGTGACAACTCCTTGCCCGTATTATAGGCCGGACAGACTTCCTGACAACGATTACACATGATGCAGGCCATGGCATCAACAATCTGTGTCTGGTGAAGGTCAGTCAAGTTGGTTGCGCCAAACTCCTCAATCTCTTCATCTTCAAAGTCAATTGCAGCCATCGCCCCTAGTGCTTTGCGATGCGGACGGGTCATAAAGTTGAATGGCCCGGTGAAGAGATGCGCATGTTTGGTGTATGGGAAGTAGGGCAGGAAGACGAGAATCAAGCCCAATGCAATCCACCAACTAACGTGCCAGCCAGTCACCAATGCCGCAGGTGGCAACCCTGACCACAGGGCGGCAAGCATGCTGGCAAACGGTTGCCAAGGGTCAAAACTGCCTTTCTGTGCCACCAAGAATGACACACTGATGAAGCGGAAACCGACGTGGGCCAAAATAAACAACCCAACAATCAGCGAGTCATTGGGAATCCCCGCACGCACTTTGGGATGTAACTTGATGTTGTCACGGAACGTCAGTGCCTTGTCCTTGTCAATAAAGCGACGTTCTAGGAAGTAGAGCATACTAAATAGAATGGCTACCGTCAACACATCAGCCAGCAGACGGTAAATATTGCCAATCATCCCTGTGCCCAAGAAATGGAAGTCGGGAATAAAGCCCTCTAGCACATCAGCAAGGTTGACCAAGAAATAGAAGAGAAAGCCCCACGCAATAAAGGTGTGAACCAACGATGTGATGCGACGATGACGAATCATGCGTCCCTGTGTGATCAACGCCCACAATCCATCCCATACACGACTGGGCAAGGTCTCAAAGTCTGGCAGTCTATCAAACTCAAGCTGACCTTGACCGCGCAGGACAATCCGCGCGGCACGGCTAAAGGTGATGTAGGTGAGAATGAGTGAGCCGCCAACGAGCATAATGAATAGAATTTTTTCAACTAAGGTTAACATGTGTTTTCTTTCTTTGTGTTACGTAAAATTTGAATTAGCTGTCAGTTCCTCTATTGTCCACACATTCAACGATTTGCGCAAAGATTTATGGCTATATATCCCTATCTTTCAATGAATAGAAAAGTATCACAGATTAGTTATCTGTGGCGCAGGTAGCCAACCTGCCATACTATCGCCCGTATCACAGATTGAGTATCTGTGGCGCAGGTAGCCAACCTGCCATACGATAGCCAGTATCAC
>JBCCFC010001437.1:0-2843 GCA_039029935.1 Chloroflexota bacterium | reverse complement strand
CCCGACCGGAACACCCAACGCCCAACTTTCAACGTAAAGCATGGGTCAACCTCAATGGCACATGGGACTTTGCCTTTGACCCCAAAGCCATTGGTGAACCCTCACGCTGGTATCTGCCCAAGTCGATTCATGGCAAAAATTTAACGATTACCGTGCCTTATCCTTGGGAAAGCAAATTGTCGGGGGTGGAGCGCGATGATTACAAGGGTGCGGGGTGGTATGAGCGCGAAATCACCGTGCCAGCAGAATGGGCGGGGTTGACCCCTTACTTGCATTTTGGGGCCATTGACTGGAACGCACGTGTTTGGATCAACGGACGCTTTGTGGCCGAGAACGAGAATGGCTATCTGCCCTTCTCCATCGACCTCAGCGACCATGTGCAGCCAGGGGAAACGGCGACATTGACCGTGCGCGCCTATGACATTGCCGATGGCCCCACGCTGGTAGGCAAGCAGGTCCCCTTCTGGTACATCCACAGCAGCGGCATCTGGCAGACGGTGTGGATGGAAGGTCGTGCGCCCAGCCACATTGTGCGCACGCGCATCGAGCCAGATGTGGACGCGCAGGTGGCGACGGTTAAGCTCACGCTCCAAATTGCCGAATCGGGATCATACACGCTGCGGCTCTCTGCCCTCAACGGCGATTTTGCCACCGTTGAGGAAACCTACACCCTCTCTAAAGGCCAGCAACATCACACCATGACGTTGGCGATTCCGGACCCCAATCTTTGGTCGCCTGAATCGCCCTACCTGTATGACATCAAACTTGAGCTGACCCCAGAAGCAGGGGCAGAAGACAACACTGGCGATAGTGTGGACAGCTATTTTGGGATGCGCAAGGTCACACGTGGGCATTGGAATGGCAAGGACTATGAGTATATCTATCTCAACGACGAGCCAGTCTATCTGCGTGGCGCCTTGGACCAAGCCTTTCACCCTGACGGCGTTCACACCTATCCCAGCGATGACATCATTCGGGGCGATATCGAGCTTGCCAAGGAACTGGGACTCAACATGCTACGCTGTCATATTAAAATCAATGATCCCCGTTATTATTATTGGGCGGATAAGTTGGGATTATTGATTATGTATGACATGCCATGCCCCGTTTTGGATACGCCCTCTATGCGACGAATGTTTAGAGAGGTTTTTGATGGGACGGTGGCGCGCGACTTTAACTCGCCCTCAATCTTTGCTTGGGTCCTCTTTAACGAGACGTGGGGCTTGAGTCAGCATGGCACAGAGGATGGGCAGGACTGGCTGGCAGAACTGGTCAACTACTCGCGTGCGCTTGACCCCACACGGCTGACCGAGGACAATTCGCCCTGTAACTATGACCATGTGGAAACCGACATCAACTCGTGGCACTACTACATCAACGACTATTATAATGTGCGTCAACACATCCAGCGTGTGGTCGATGAAACCTATGCAGGCTCTGGCTTTAACTATGTTGGTGGCAAGTACACACAGAAGACGGCTCCGCTGATGAACAGCGAGTATGGTGGTGTATCGGCGCGCATGGGCGACCGTGATGTGGCATGGTGTTTCAAGTACCAGACCACCGACCTGCGTCGTCATGACAAAATCTGTGGCTATGTCTATACCGAGTTGGATGACATCGAGTGGGAACACAATGGCTTTGTCAACTACGACCGCAGCCATAAGGAGTTTGGCTATGACTTCTTTGTGCCCGAGATGAGCGTGGCCGACCTCAACAGTGCCGATATTGTCGGGCTGGACACGCCACCCTGTCAGACGCTGGCAGCGGGTACTGAGTTCCGCGCACCGCTCTTTGTCAGCCATTGGGGTGCGGCCATGAGCAGTGCCACCGTGCGCTGGCAGCTTGATTTTGTCGATAGCCAAGGCGTCAAATCTACTGTGCAAGAGGGTGATGTCGCCGTGACGCCTGTGCGCTTTGGTGTGGTTGATGTGGGTGAGTTGGCTGTCACCTTGCCTGCGGAGAATGGGTTGGCAACGCTGGCATTGTGGCTGGTCGATGAGGCGGGGACAGTGCGTTGTCGTAACTACGTGAATGTGGATGTACGCGGTGCGGCGACAGTATCCGCAGAACAGACCGCAGAACAAACCGCAGAACAGACCGCAGAACAGACCGCAGAACAAACCGCAGAACAAACCGACACAGGCTGGATTGTGCGCTTTGCACCCAGCTCATTTAGCCGCACGTCATGGGACCGTTTCCACACGAGTACCGACCCGCACAGCAAATTTAGCGCACCGAGCAGCGGCTGGGTGGAGTATGTGGTGACACTGCCTGCTGGACTGGACCTGAGCAACACGTCACAGGTCACGCTGCGCTTTGAGGCGGGCGCACGTGCGGGCATGGCAAAGGTGGACTGGCCGCAACGTGCCTATGGGCTGCAATATCCACAGACTGAGGTCGATAAGAAGTACCCGACCGATGTCACCGTTAGTATCAACAGTGCCAGCATCGGCAGCGCACACCTGCCCGATGACCCCGCCGATGCACGTGGCGTCCTCAGCCATCACCACGACATCGACCCGGGTGCGTATGGCTATCTCACCGAGATGACCGTCAGCGGTGATGCACTGGCCGCGCTGCAAGGGGATGCAGAGGCACGTGTAGAGGCATTGACCATCCGCTTTGAAGTGCCAAGTGATGCCGAGCATCGCGGTGGGTTGTCGCTCTATGGCGAGACATTGGGGTGTTATCCGCTGGGACCGACACTGGTGTTTGCGGAAGGATAACGCACAGTATCGCAGGCTGGATGTGTATATGGGGACCTCCGGAAGGTGGTCAATTTTTTAAAAAAATGAACAACTTCCCGAGGTACCCCAAAACAAATCCAAACACGAAGAGGT
>JBCCFC010001436.1:0-2847 GCA_039029935.1 Chloroflexota bacterium | reverse complement strand
GGCGAGAACGGCGCGGGCAAGTCCACGCTCATGAACATCATCTATGGGCTATACCAGCCGACTGAGGGTGAAATCTGGGTCAAGGGAGCGCCTGTACAGATGAAGACGCCCAACGACGCCATTGCGTTGGGTATCGGCATGGTGCATCAGCATTTTCAGCTTGTGCCGCCCATGACCGTGGCCGAGAATATCATGCTAGGCAGCGAAAGTGTAACGGGTGGTTTTCTCAACGTGCGCACGGTTGCCAAACGCATTGAAGAACTGTCACAGCGATACAATTTGGATGTGGACCCCTATGCCATTGTCGAGGATTTACCTGTGGGGATGCGTCAACGTGTGGAGATTGTCAAGACGCTCTATCGCGAGGCCGATATCCTCATTTTGGATGAGCCAACGGCGGTGTTGACACCACAGGAAATTGATGGTCTCTTTGAGATCATGACATTGCTCAAAGAACAGGGCAAAGCCATCATTTTTATCACGCACAAGCTCAAGGAAGTGTTGCGTGTTGCCGATCACATCGCCGTGCTACGACGAGGCAAGGTCGTTGGTGAAGCAGACCCAGCATCGGTCGGGCAATCTGACCTGGCAAACATGATGGTCGGGCGTGAGGTCATTCTCACGGTGGAGAAGCAAACTGCATCTCCGACCGAGCCAGTGTTAACCTTGCAGAATGTATCAGCCCGCAGTGATATGGATGAACCAGCCTTGGTCGATGTCAGCTTTAACGTGCGAGCGGGTGAGATTGTCGGTGTGGCTGGTGTTCAGGGAAATGGACAGACCGAACTGGTTGAGGTCATCACCGGGTTGCGGTCGGCGCAAACAGGCAGCATTGCCATCAACGGCGAGACCATGACCAACGCCAGCCCACGCCGCATCACCCAATCGGCCCAGAGTTGCCATGTCCCCGAAGATCGCCATGCGCATGGCATGATCGATTCCTACAGTGTAGCCGATAATTTGGTGCTAAACTTATACAACCAATCACCCTACGCCCGCATGATGACCATTCACCAACGTTCTATCAAGGAGAGAGCCACCGAATTGGTCGAGCAATTTGATGTACGTACCCCTAGTATCGAGACATCCGCTGGCAGCCTATCCGGTGGCAATCAACAGAAGATGGTGGTGGCGCGTGAATTTAGCCGCCCACTGAATCTGCTGATTGCCGCACAGCCCACACGGGGCATTGATGTTGGATCGATTGAGTTTATTCACAACCAGATTGTTACCAAACGCGATGAAGGTGTTGCTGTCTTGGTGGTGAGTTCCGAGTTGGATGAAATTATGGCTTTGTCGGATCGGATTGTGGTGATGTATAAGGGCGGCGTGATCGATATTGTGGATAGGGCTGATGCGACGCGCGAAACATTGGGGCTACTCATGGCTGGTGTGAAAGCCTAATGATGGTTATTGAACAATTGCATAAGATAGTTTAGACTAGCATAGTCTAAACTATCTTATGGAGATGATAGATGTTTGTCAATCGTGTGCGTGAATTGGCTTTTCTAGAAAAGCGTTGTTCTTCCGAAGAAGCCGAACTTCTGGTTCTTTATGGACGATGAAGAGTCGGTAAAACGGAGTTATTGCGTCGTTTTTGTGAGGATAAATCCCATTTTTTTTATATCGCTGATTTGGGTACACAGGAAACGACGCTGAATGAAGCTTCACGGCGGTTTGGTGAAATGTTTTTTGATGACCCCGATGCTGTTCATTTTGCAAGCTGGGAACAGGTTTTTAAAGCGTTAGTGCGGCAGGCACAAGAACATCGGCTGGTTGTGGTATTAGATGAGTTCACCTATCTGCTACAAACGGACGCAGCACTGCCCTCTGTCTTACAACGTTTATGGGATGAGACGTTGCAGCATAGTCGCCTCATGTTGGTTTTAAGTGGTAGCTATATTGGCATCATGGAACGAGAGGTCCTAGCTTATCGAGCACCACTGTATGGGCGACGTACAGGGCAATGGCATTTGCAACCGTTAACCTTTGAAGATAGCCGTCTGTTTTTGCCCAGCTATAGTATTCAGGATCAAGTACGGGCCTTCGCTGTATTGGGCGGTGTTCCAGCCTATCTACGCCAATTTGTCAATCGCAAACCCCTCATCGACAATATTGAAGATGAAATTTTGAGCCAAGGGTCTTTTTTGTATGATGAGCCGCGTTTTCTGCTACAAATGGAGCTGCGTGAGCCACGTATCTACTTTGCCATTTTGGAAGCAATTGCGACAGGTGAGGTGCGCCAAGCGGCTATTAGTCAGAAAGTGGGGGTGAAAAGTGCCTCACTCAGCTACTACATCAATACATTGCGTGAATTGGGGCTGGTCAGCCGGATTGTCCCCGTGACCGAAATCGACCCCGACCGTTCACGCCAAGGGCGCTATCAATTACTTGATCCGTATTTGCGTTTTTGGTTTCGATTCGTTTATCGAGAGCGTGTTCATCTTGAGCGGGGAGACACAGCCACCATTCGCCGTCTGGTTGAAACACAAATCGACGTGCTTGCGGGTTATGCCTTTGAAGAAATTTGTCGTTCATGGGTGTGGGATGCATCAGTTCAAGGTCTCATTCCCTTTCGGCCAGAGCGTGTCGGACTTTGGTGGAATGCACAAGCTCAAATTGATGTTGCCGCTGTCAATGACGAATATTTTCTCGTTGGCGAATGTCGCTGGCGGTCTCGACCGATGGGTAGTGATGTGCTACAAGAGTTAAAGCGTAAGTTTGCTGCCACTGATGATAAACGACATCCTGTATTTGCGTTGTTCTCACGTTCAGGATTTACCCAATCGCTACAAAATGAGGCTGAAACCGAAGGCGTTTTGCTATTGGGTATGGACGATACTTTCT
>JBCCFC010001435.1:0-2864 GCA_039029935.1 Chloroflexota bacterium | reverse complement strand
CATGCTTCCACTTGCTCGGCAGTCCAATGGGTCTTTTGAAAAGATTGAACACCTTCCGGAGGTCCATCCACCTACACACTCAGCCTATCCCGCGTCATAGACCAACGGGAAAGCATCCCCTGCCATCAAATCACCATCCTCAACCTCTACAAACTGTTTCATGAGATGATCCCCACTGGCAACATAACGTGTGTCTTGCGTCATGTAGTGGAGCGCAATTGCACGGCGTGGACGCCCACTGGTGTTTGCGTGTGAGCCGTGCCATGTCAACGCATGGTGAAAGTGGACCTCGCCTTTCTGCACAGGACAGCGCATGACCCTGAGTTCATGTCCATCAAAAACGTTGGGCATGGCTTCGTAGTTTTCCAATGTATGTAGAAAATCAATATTGTTGCCCCATTGATGACTGCCCGGAATCATGCTCATACAGCCATTGGTCTCGTCGGCATCATCCAGCGCAACCCATGCCGTCACCTCGGTCATCGGTGCGATGATCGGCCAGTAAGGTGCGTCCTGATGCCACATGTTGACACCACCCTTCTCTGGCGGTTTGTATTGAATCTGGTCATGCCACACCCGTAGCTGGGTCGCATCGGTTAGCTGTGCGATGCCTTTGGTAATTTTTGGATGCGAAATCAGCGTATGAAATGGGTTGCTCGCCTGCCAGATATTGACGATCTGCCACACGGGTGCCTCCGCATCGCGTGACAGACTGCGCACAACGACGGGCTGCGGAATATCATCACGCTCCCGCTCCTCAATCACTCGCATCACCTCAGACCGCATCGACTCCACTTCCTCATCGGTCAGCACAACACCACCGTTAAGAAAGCCATTGGCATGAAATTCTTGGATTTGTTCATTGGTTAACATTGTAAAGCTCCTTGATTAGGAAAAGTTGAAGGGTTGAAGGGTTGATAGTTGATTGTTGATTGTTGATTGTTGATTGTTGATTGTTGATAGTTGATTGTTCACACTATCACACCATCACACCATCACACCATCACACCATCACACCATCACACCCCCACACCCTACCGCGCTCCTGCCGCCTGCAAACACGCCTGCATATGCCCGCGTGACTCGGCGGCGATGATGCAGCACTGTTCGATGCTGTACTCTTTTGCACCGATGACCTCTAGGTTAAGTGGCCCTGTGTAGCCATTTTCGTGGAGAACACGGATATATCCCACGAGATCGATGTCGCCGCGCCCATTGGCCTGTGTCTCTGGTGTGCCCGGTCCTTGTTGGCGACCTTGGCAGTCGCGGATATGCACATGCTTGACACGGGAGACAACGGCAGCAATGGCCTCCACTGGGTTCTCGTTGGCACGGTGGACGTGTGATGGGTCCATATCAATGCCAAAGTTGGGTGAGGTGATCGCTTCCATGACTTTGAGTGTGGTCGGTGTGTTATAGATGCTGTTGCCCACATGCGCCTTGACACACAAGGTCACACCATATTTCTCGGCCATCGTGACCAATGTACCCAACTCATCAAAGGTCTGTTGCAGTGACTCTTCATCATCGCTTTTGCCACCAGGACCACAGTTGACGATGGGGATGCCTGCTTCAACCGCCGCTTGCATGGCTTTTTCCATCATGTCAACGTCGCGTGATGGCTGCTCCATCGCCAATAACTCAAGCTCATAGACGCCAGCGAGTCGTTTGATCTCAGATGCAGTCTCCTGCCATCGATCAGGGACAAGATGTTGGGGAGCCATGCCCTCGATGGCCGCGATTTCGATGCCGTCGTAGCCGGACATCGCGATATATTTGAAGGACGTTTCTAGGTCATAGCCGCCAAATAGCACTGAATTTGCGCCAAGTTTCATCGTTTGTTTTCTCCTTGAACATTAATATCAATTGTGTTTGAAAAACGGATTGCATCTACCTATTTTACCATAGTTTGATGATTATGCCATGTGTCTATTAAACATTATTTATGTCTCAATAGGCACTTTTCAAGACAATATAGAATAATAAATTTTACATGTTATCTTTGTCTAAATAAAATTCAATTTGACAATGAAGAGAATTATACTTACTATAGTCCATAGTTATTCTATATATTTGCATAAATTCTTTGTTATCAAGGAGAAACCCTTATGGATAAGAGCAAGTTTGGACAAATTGTCAAATCGTTGCGTCAAGAGCAGATCAACTACGAGACAGGTCGTTGTTGGACGCAAAAGGAGCTTGCAGATGCGAGTCTTCTTTCAAAAAGAAGTATTGAGAACATCGAACAAGGCCGGCGTGATACCCTCACAACTAATGAATTGAGGCATTTAGCGGATGCATTGCGATTATCTACATTAGAGCGTCATGAATTTTTTGCGGCAGCTACGGACGTTGAAATGAGTTCTATACCTGAAAATGAGAATCGGCCAATGCCTGACTCTACCCAACCATATCTTACACCAATTTGGAACCATTTTTCGACACTTCAGCTACCTGGCTATCTGACGGATTCATTGACAAGGGTGGTGGGCATCAATGAATCTATGATCAGTTTTCATGGGATGACACATGAGATGCTAGAGGCGGCTCGCCAAACGGAGGTTGGCTGTACCATGCTTGGTTTATTTTTTCGGCAAACATCGCCGTTGCGCGTTGCCTTGGGACATCGTTGGCATGAGATGGCGAAGACCAAAATCCATGAATTTCAATACACAGCCTTACGTGACCGGTGGCATAATGGTTTTGATAAAATCGTCGCGGCACTTCGTCGTTATCCCAGGGCTGTTCAGTTCTAAGAAAACTTTGGAATCGAAAGCCTAAAATGATAAAATAAATGGATTTAAACATCATTTTTATCATTGAAATAATAGGCTGGAGAGGCAAAAATGCTAGACAGTTTTTTG
>JBCCFC010001434.1:0-2870 GCA_039029935.1 Chloroflexota bacterium | reverse complement strand
TTCGTTTATATTCATGTACGATACTATCGTACATCTTTTCCTTTTTAGGAAATTTCTCTTGACCTACTTTCCCCATTTGTCCAAAGTCCAAATCCACCTGACTTTTTAACCGAAGATGTCGCACCCATTGACCGTGATAAGGAGATTGCAGCCATTCAAGCCAGCCAGATTCCGCATCTCATTCATCCCACCGATTTGACCAAACAGGAACTGATTGACGAAGTATGTCGCGACATGAATGGATCTGCCTTTCAGGTGATTTGGCTTTCTGGGCATGGCATCCGCGAAAGCGGCATCATCATGGCCGATGGCGAAGTTCTCGACGAGCGTTTCTTTGGCTACATGTTTGGCACATATCCAGTCGAGTTGGCGGTGCTGATGCATTGCTACTCGTGGAAACTGGCGCGCAACATTGTCTATGCCGATGGCGTCCATTGGTCGATTGGCATGAGCAGCGTGATTGAAGATGACAGTGCTATCCACTTCACGCGCACCTTCTGCACCCAACTCAGCCAGCGCAAACGGCTCACCGATGTCAACGTGACCAAAGCCTTTGACACCGCGCTATTGAGTGTGGATTTGGACTATCGCTCGCATATCTGGCTATACAAATCCAATGATGTATTACGAAACAAAACGTAATGGGTGGAGTACGGAGAATGCTGATTGTTCATGAATTTGAATGTAAAATAATTGAATTTGGCGTGGTATTTATATATTTTCTAAAAAAGAGTGTTGACAGAGCGAGTAACCTATGATATACTCACAATCAGTTGGACAATAATCATGTCGTGGCTACGGCCACTATCGGGGGAGACATGCTTGTTGTACTTCAAGAGTCGGGCTGTTATTCGTAGTGTTGGCGCTTAGGCGTCTATCGGGGGAAACACTACGTTTAACAGCCTGTTTTTATTAGGGTGATCGCTCTTATACATTCAACTTATTTCTTTCCACTAAATCGGCCTTGTGAAAAGGGGCTCCTTGATTTTTTTTGTGACTCTGTTTGTCTGCTAAACATACTTGATCTATTTATATTGGAAAGCCTTTCCTCTTTTAGCCTCATCACTTCTTCTTGTAAGGCTTTCAGGTCTTCTTGTAGACTATGTGCTTCATCGTGATTATTGACTTCATTGCTTAAGTAACCAATCATAAAAAAGTATAGAATATATCCCAAGTAATTCTCACTGAAAAAAGGACTGATATAAAAAATAGGCAAGAGAAGCAGGGAATAGTACCAACAAGCGTTTGATAATGTATTTTTCTGCTTTTGTCGATAAACAAACCAAGAGAGGAGCAGAATTGTAATAAGTAGCTCTATCGTCCAAAAAGACCAGACGTTCAATCGGTTCGGGTTCCATCCGGTAGCAAGCATGAAGTTACCCGCGCCCCATCCTGAGTTTGGAGAGACGGTATTCCCCTGACCAATATGCCAGCTTAGGACATCATTATAAAGTGCAGAGCCATCCCAAACTAGATAAGGAGCTAAAATAAGCATAAGTGCGGCGAAGGCTGGTAACATCCTGACAATCAATGCTGGCACGTCCCGAATGATGCCAACGCATGTTGCCCAGATAGTGCCCGGAACACGGTCGTGATGGGTTCGGATGAGCAAGTATCCATAAAAGGGTGCAATGAACCATGCAATCGGATGACTGGCACAGGCCAAACCAAAGAGGACACTAGAGAAAATCAACCAAGGCATTGTTGAGGAGCGTTTTGCCTGTTTCAATCTATCTCCATGTTTCCATACAACAAGGGCGAAGATGAGCCAACACAGCACAAATGATGTGTTTTCACCAAACCACATATCCTGTATCATGAGTGGATTTAATCCCAATAACGCTGTCAGTATTAATCGGTACTGAGATTGGTCTTTCGGAAGTAAGCTCGACACAAGCACCAAGGCGATTGCTATTAGCAATAAATACACAATGCGTTGGTCATAAAACCCTAATGCTTGACCTACAAGGTAGAAAGGGGTACTAAAGAGATAAGTCCAAGGGAGATCAGGGTAGCTTGTAGTGTAGCACTCGGTGACTGTCATATCTTCACTTGGTGCCAATTCATCTATTGGGGGATAGTTATAACGCTCATTGTATGGATTTTTGCCATCCAGAAAGTATTGAATGGCAGCTTCTGTTTGAACCACGCCCTCATAATGCGCATAACTTGCAGCTTCGCTGGCTTGATGGAGTAGCATAAACTTTGTTGTGGGTAGAAAAAGTGCCACTATCAGAATGCCCCAAAGCAGCGTCCATTTGAACCACAGACTAATCTTTGCACGTCTGTATCTCTTATCTTCAAAATGTCGTTCTTGTCTGTTTAGCCACCAATCGGCGAATCCAAATCCAAAAAGCGTTACATAGAATGGTGCTGGCACTGCCAAATCTTTTGCTCTCTCTATGAACCGTTTGGACAGCGCGATGTTTTCCAATCGCTTGTTGACGACAGCATCCACAGGGTTTCCCCATACATCCGCAAATGCATAGAGGATAAATAGCACCAGCAGAATGGTGTTTGTCATGACTGCTAATGATTCAACAGATGACGCCATCACTCCTGTCGCTTCTTCACCAGCCACGGGCAGAATACTGCCAAGGATGGGGTGACTTAAGATGTCCTCTAATATATTGGGATAGATAGTTTGAGTAAATCTGGCATTTTGCAAGTATACAAAAATGAGCAAGCCCAATAGTAAAACATCAATCCTGACAAGACGGCTTTGATACCGTTGTGATATTTTCGGGGTATTTTGAAGGTTAAACTGTGATATGTTTAGATTCAGGTTATTCAGCTTGTTCATTTTGAAGCCCTTCCAATAGTTGGTAAAAAATATATTCGGTATCTAAGCCGTCTTGTCAGGATTGGTG
>JBCCFC010001433.1:0-2873 GCA_039029935.1 Chloroflexota bacterium | reverse complement strand
CCTGAACGCTTTCGTCGCCATTTATTTTCCTCTAAACGCAAAGACCGTCTCTGGCAGCTTGCCCGCGCCACACAGCTTTTCCCCTCTTTGACATTTTAAAGTTTACGCATATGACACCTTGGGGCAGGCTGGTGAAGAGGATAGAACGCCTACCTCCGATACGATGCCAGGGATGGTCGTAAAGCCTGTGTTAACGCTTGACAGCGGAGATGAGCATCTAGGGGAATTGGGACTTTATGCATTCCCTGTGACCATTGGTACGGTTATCTCGCAGAGCCAAATCGTTGGCAGTGAAGTCGTTGACGGTGTGTTAACCACCCACTACCAGACGACAGATGCGGATGTACTCATCAGCACCGTTGATTATCCATCGCCCTCTATCACCGATCCTGCGGTGGGAGACTTTTGGGTGACAGCCGACCATCAATATGTCATTCGCTTTGTTATGGAATCAACCAACGGAACACAAGCCTATCGCTATACATATCTTGCCAGCGAGATTAACCAAGAGGTTGAACTGGCCCTCAGCCCAGAGGCACAGGCACAGATTGACGCCCATCGAGAGGCTCTTGCCGCAGGTCAGACACCACACCCAACCTGTGATACGTGTATGTTCCCTGTGCCTGCGGATTCAGCAATTTGGTCAAATATGATGAGTGGTGGGCGTTTTCTCAATCTTTCGTTTTCCACCAATGGTGAGCCTTTTGAGGCAGTGTCCGCACAATATCGGCAATCGCTTACCGAGCTTGGCTGGACTGTGCGTGATGAGCAGGAGAGTTGGCATGTGACGGATGGTACACATGCATTTACCATACATTGGAGCCAAGAAGTCGATGACGAAGGTATGTGGGTCCAGGTCGAGATTCGACCAGACCCGATTTATTAAGGCATAGCGGTTGATGTGCATGACTGGCAAGCATTATGCCAGTCATGTCACGCGACTATCTAAGACCACAACTCTGCCGAAGCAATCCGCGCCCCCTCAGCCATCGACCGCAGCTTACCCCAACAAATGCTTGGATCAATCGCACCAAAGCCAGCAAATGTGCCAAAACCGCAGTCCGTCCCCGCCAGGACACGCTCACGTCCAACGATGTTGGTAAAGCGTAGAATGCGTTGTGCAACCAGTTCTGGATGCTCGACGTAGTTGGTCGTCGTGTCGAGTACACCTGGCACCAGCACCTTGTCATCAGGAATATCAGCCTCGCCCCACACCTTCCACTCATGTGCATGGCGTGGATTGGATGCCTCAAAAAGATATGCCTGTGGCTTGGCCTTGAGGATAATTGGCATAATCTTGTCCAGGGCCACATCATGTGTGTGTGGACCCTCATAGTTGCCCCAGCAAATGTGCATACGCACACGATCCGCTGGAATGTTTTGCAGTGCGTGGTTGAGTGCCTCAACTTGCAGATTGGCATTGCGCAAAAACTCGGCATCATCAACATCGCGGAAGCGGATATGACGCCCCATTGCAACATCGGGCGAATCCACTTGCAGCAGCAGCCCTGCATCAACAATGGCCTCATATTCGACCTTCATGGCATCGGCCAAATCGCCAATATATTCCTCCTGCGTGGCATAATGGTCGTTGGGCTGGAAGACGGCGATAACACCGGGCGTGGCTGCATTCATAAAGCCCTCATCCACACCATGCTGTTCCATCGCGGCCTTGAAGTTGGCAATGTCCTGATTCAGCGGTTCCATGTTGACGTATTCAATCTTGTCACGGCAAATGGGTCGATGATATTTCGGCGTCCCCCCTGAATCTGCCAGACGTTTCTTAAAGTCCGGATACTCATCCAGGTCCTTGGGTGTCGCACGCGGCATCTCGCCAATCTCAAAGCCACAAAGTCGATGACGAATGTAGGTTGCATAGGAAATCTTGCTCATCTCGCCATCGCTGGGAATATCCACCCCCGAATTCACTTGGTTGCCCACCGTGTCTGCCACAGCATTGCGCATGGTGTCGTTGTAGGCGGCGACATCATACGCCTGCCCTTGATCCTCGGCAAAGAGCATATCCACAACATCCTGCGGACGTGGCATGGAGCCGACATGTGTTGTTAAAATTCGGTCAGTACTGAGTTTCATTGGTTACTCCTTTCAGTAACACAGGCATCCTGCCTGTAACAGGCAAGATGCCTGTGTTACATTACGCGTTATACATCCGTTCCAGCATCTGCGCATTCAACTCCTCAAAGTTGGCTGGCTTCTCCATGCGTCCATCATCATCCGCTTGGAAGCCCATCTCGCGCGCATGGCTAATCACTTTGGGCGACCAATAGGGGTCCTTGCCTTCAAAGACGGTATGCTCTTCTAAGACGGCAAAGCACCATGCAGGTTCGCTGTCAATGTTCTCAAACCCACGCCACAGTCCGGGTGGGAATGAGATCAGGTCCCATTTCTCCAAAAAGACCTCGCCGTCTGGTTCACCGTCGGCCTCATTGCCCCAATAGAAACGCCATTTGCCTTCCAGTGGGAAGAATATTTCGACATAATCGTGCGTGTGATAGGCGGGGCCGTTGCCGTCGGGCATGGCGCGGAACATGCCGATTTGGAACTTGTGCGGCTGTTCAATCATCGGTTTGAAGTCAGGATTTTCACTGGCTGTGTCACCGATGACAGCATAGTTCAGTCGGTGGTGACCGGGGAGCAGGCTGTCGATAAACATCAGTGGGACAGCTTTGTCCTTTGTATAGTCGCTAAAGCGCACAACGCGCGAAAGCATCTCCTCGTTTGATACTGTTGGATGATCCATTGGTCTTCTCCTTTTTTGACAAATCAAATAGAGTCGCGGGGGTTTGGGTTGGGGGGTGGTTGGGGGTCTTTGTTGGGAAGAAAAATAAAAAAAGAGAATGTTTTTTTTTTTT
>JBCCFC010001432.1:0-2877 GCA_039029935.1 Chloroflexota bacterium | reverse complement strand
TAAGAGACTCGATAGTATATTTGAACAGGAGAAAATGTATGCAAACAACAAACAATCCAAAACGTGTGCTGGTCACAGGCTCAACGGGTGCAATCGGCCAGCCTGTGTGCCAACATCTACTGGCACGTGGTCATTATGTGCGTGGCTTTGCCCGCCGCCCCACCCCCAATGTTGCGGATCATGTCATCGGTGATTTGGCAGATCAGGAAAAAGTACGTACCGCTGTGGAGGGGATGGATACAGTAGTTCATTTGGGGGCCTATCCAAACCCAGAAGATTTTATCAATGTGTTGCTCAATCCCAATGTGATTGGCCTGCATTACATCTGTGAAGCGGCCAAAGAGTTTGGTGTCCAGCGGCTTGTACTGGCGAGTACATTGCAAGTGGTGTCTGGACATGGTTTCCCTGACGAAACCATTCGCATTGAAGATGGACCCAAACCCGTGAATCACTATGCATTGACCAAAGCATGGGCCGAGATTGCAGGTGATATGTATGCGCGTTGCTACAACATCTCCGTCATCAGTGTACGCATCGGTTGGCTACCGCGCAATGCAGGCGAAGCCGAACAGTTGGTGAGTAACCCGATGGGGCGTGATGTTTTTTTCAGTCATGAGGACGCCAAACTGTTTCATCAACGCTGTGTCGAGTCGCCCACGCCAAAGCCGGGTGAGTCGGCCATTCTCTTTGCCACGAGCAAACCGCTTCACATTGAACGACTCGATCTTGCACCTTCACGTGAGGTGATTGGCTATGAACCACAGGATACATGGCCGTCGGGGCTACCCTTTTCGGTTGACCATCTATTGTAAAGATTAGGATGCGGACAAGCGCGGATAATACTCTTCAAAGGACAAAATTATGTTCAAAATTGGTATACTTGGCAGTGATAACAGCCATGCGGAACGTTTTTCGGAAATCATCAATCTGCCCGACCACCCCGCCTATCTGCCTGACAACAATGCACAAGTTGTTGCAATCTGGGGGCAGGATGCAGAGCGTACACAGCAGGTGGCCACGCATGGTCACATTGAGCATATCGTGACAAGCCCAACGGATATGTTGGGACAGGTGGATGGTGTCTTCTGTGTCACACGTCATGGTGGGCGTCACTTCGCATTGGTGCAGCCCTATCTGGAAGCAGGCATCCCCACCTTTGTCGATAAACCGCTGGCGACAACGGCAACGGATGCAAAAGAAATTGTTGCCTTGGCCGAGCAATCCGGCGCACCCTTTAGCGCCTTCTCGACCGTGCGTTTTGCGAAAGAGACACAGCAATTTTTGGCAGAAGCACAAACGGTTGGTGGCGTACGTGCAGGTATTTACACCGGACCTGCCAGCCGCCGTAACCCCTATGGTGGCTCGATCTTCTATGCCATCCATAGCATTGAGTTAATGTTGGCTACACAGGGGACAGGTGTGGTATGGGTACAAGCTATTGAAGGGCCAGCCGTGGATGAGGCTGGCAATGGTACTGTTGTGGTTGTGTGTGTATGGGCTGATGGCGCAACCGCTACACTTGAATTGACGGTGGATGCCAAATACGCATTTCGTGCAACCGCTTTGGGTCGTGATAGTCTGGTGAGTACAACGCTTGATATCAGCGACTGTTATCATGAAGGCATGAAGCAGATTTTGGCCTGTTTGCGTGGAGGGCCAAGTCCTGTGACAACAGCGGCGATGGTTGAGGCTATTCAGATTGGCGAGGCAATTGATTTGAGTTTGATCCAAGAGAGGAAGATTGCATTACATACTGTATAAAACTGTATATTCCGGGCGACTGGTTGCCATACCCAGCATGAGTAATGAGGTCATGCCACGGAATAAAACAAACAGTAGAGGCATGAGGCGCGGCGGACTCTGGCTGGGTGATGCGTGAAAAGGTTGAGGCATAAAAATTGTGCAATTTTTATGCCTCAACCTTTTCGTTTTTAGGCACTTTCATCCATTTTACGATTCAGCCATGGATAGTTCATTGGCTTGTAACCGTATACTTCGATAGCGATAGAGCAACATGCTGGCAAACCAGACAATACACGCCGCGATTGTCACAGCAACGAACATGATCATTGTCGATGTAAATGGAATCAGCCAGATTGTTGTGATCAACTCTATCGTGATCAGCAAAAGCAGAAAGATGATAATGGCATCACGGCTAATTTTGCTGGCAATCCATGCCCCCAGTGGCGCCCCTAGAATGACAATGGGAATACAGACCAGCCAGTAATTCCAGACAATCCCGATATCTTGCATGACGACACCATGAACAAAGAACCCAACGACTGAGTTGATGCCCATGATGATGACCGTGCTAGGCGTGCTCACTTTTTCGTTAACACCAAAAGCCAAGGTCAAAAAGATGAATGTCAGCGTATCAATGCCCGATCCAGTATTGGCGGCAAAAATGCTGCCGATAAATCCAATGCAGACAAAAAGGATACGGCGGCCTGCGCCATCGACAGATAAAGATTCAATTGGATTCCAATTCAATCCCCACCGTGAAATAATCAAGGCAACGCCAAAGGCTGTTGTGACAAACGTGAAGAGAATTTTAGGATAAGGGGCTGGAATTGGAATATATAGTGTTCCGATGATCATGCCAAATACACCACCCAAGGAAACCCAGCCAATGACATTTGGCAAAATCTTGACCCGTCGAATGATGATGACCAATCCCGCCATCGTCATCCCAACCGCTTGAATCATAAGCCCAAACGTTCTTGCCTCTACAGATGGAATTTGAAGGACTTTGGTAAAGACAGGAAAGGCAACCGCTGCACCACCTTCTGCCGTCGCCCCTGCCACAACCGACCCCAAGGTCATCGTAACAGACATAGGCCACCAGTCTGCAAAGATTGACCAGCTATTGGTCGTAAT
>JBCCFC010001431.1:0-2880 GCA_039029935.1 Chloroflexota bacterium | reverse complement strand
TCGACTTGCTTGCCTTCCAGTAGATACTCACCAGATGTTGGTTTGTGAACACCTGCCAAGGTCTTGATCAGCGTCGATTTGCCCGCGCCATTGTCACCCAAAATACAGGTCACTTCACCAGGATAGACATGGGCAGAAACGTCGGACAACGCAATCACGCTGCCAAAGAGTTTGGATACGTTGCGTACTTCTAGTAATGGCTCCTGATTACTCATGCTGTACCCCCTGCGGCGTTACTCGGTAGCCTCTCGACTTCATCATCGCGATCCCGTGTCTGTGCCATACGCATATTGCGTGCCTGTACGCGCACAAAGTTATTGGCAAAGACCGCTGCCAAGAGCATGATGCCAAGGAAAGCAAAGAGCCAGTCCGTCTCCCAGCCCGCAAAGGTGATGCCTGTACGTGTCATACCAAAGACCAATGCACCAATGGCCGCACCGATGGCGGACCCGTCGCCACCAGTCAATAGGCAGCCGCCAATCACGGCAGCGATGATAAAGAAGAACTCCTGCCCAACGCCTTGGCTTGCCAGTGTTGAGCGTAGACGCAATGCCGTCATAATACCAACCAGCCAGCCTGCGGAGGCAGTCATCATAAACAGCCCGATTTTTACACGAGCAGCAGGGACACCCACACTACGTGCAGCGTTGTAATCGCCACCAATGGCAAAAATCCAACTCCCCACGCGGGTCCGCTGGAGCATCCATGTTGCCAAAATGGTGATCAGTACCATCCAAAACAGCGATGTACGGAAACTGACATCAAGAAATTTAAATTCGGCATTCAAAAGGAACCGTGCAGCGGCGTAGCCTGGGGCTTCGTCAATGTTGGTGATACGGACAGCGTCGGTTAAAAGGCGGGTAATACCGACGTTCACACCGCGTAGAATGAAGAACGACCCCAATGTGACAATAAAGCTAGGCAAGGCTGTGCGCACGACGAGCAGGCCGTTAATGAAGCCAACAAAGAGGGCAAAGGCCAACGAGATTAACATCGCGCTCCATACATCCAGCCCAAAGGTGAAGCATTCCTGTCCTGCCCCTAGCCCCAGCCAAGCAACATTCAAGCAGTCGCTTGTAATCAAATAGCTAAAAATAAGTCCAGTCGAGCCTGTCATCACACCAGCTGAGAGGTCAAACTCCCCCCCAATCATCAGCAGTGCAACAGCAACGGACATAATCGCAAGCGTGGCTGTTGGGTCCATAATCCGCGCCCATCCAATCAGGGTTGGGTAAATATCGGGCGCGGCCAATGAAAAAATGCTATAAACAAGCAGTGCCCCAAAGAGGGCACCAATTTCGGGGCGCAAAAGCAGGCGACGAAATAGGCTAATGTCAGCCAAACGTTCATCGTTGCCTTTGGGAGACGATGTAGCGGTTGTCGTCATGAATCCATCTCCAATTGAATGGTATTATTTTGAAAAAAAAAAGCGGAAAGTTGATAGTCCATTCCGAACTATCAACTTTCCACTATCAACTTTCCACTAATTTCTTAGCGAGTGCCAGAAGCGGCCAACTCAGAAACAGCAGCAGCATTGTCTGGTGTCACAAAGCCAGGACCCGTCAGAACTGGCAAACCACCACCAACAACGTTCAAGTTGGTCTGGTAGAGGTAGAGCATGGTGACAGGCAGATAACCCTGCAAGTATGGCTGTTGGTCGATACCAAAGATGATTTCGCCCGCTTGGATGGCTTCAACAACAGAACCGCTGAGGTCGAATGTACCGAGTGTCACACGGTCGCCAACGCCAGCAGAAGCAATTGCGTCACGTGCAGCAATGGCAACGTCTGGGTTGAGTGACAATACGCCATCAACAGCTTCGTCAGCAATCAGCTTGTCTTGGATAGATGCGCTTGTACCAGCGATGTCACCTGTGCCTGTGCTAGCAACGTTGAAGCGTTCAACTTCGCCACCAAAGGTGCTTTCCAGACCATCACAGCGTTCTTCCAAACCAATGTTTGATTCTTCGTGAACAACACAGATGACTTTGCTCAAGCCAGCGTCGTTGAAGCGTTTGCCTGCGCCTGCGCCCGCTGGGAATTCACTCTGACCAACGTGTGTCAATGCGCCCAACTCTTCCCAAACGCTCACGCCAGAGTTCATGGTGATGACTGGAATGCCAGCGTCAACAGCAGACAGAACCGCGTCGCGCATACCATCTGGGTTTGCGAGTGAAACGATGATACCATCAACGCCTTCTGCAACATAGGTCTCAACGATCTGTGCTTGCTCAACAGGATCGATGCTACCAGCAGACTTACATTCGGCACCCAAGGAAGCGGCTGCATCTTTACAGCCCTTTTCTACAATACCCCAGAAACCAGAGTCGCCAGGTGCTTCATGTGAAGCAAAACCGAATACCATGCCCGACTGCATGACCTGCTCTTCTGCTGGTGCAGCAGCTTCTTCTGCTGGTGCGGCGGCTTCTGGTGCTGGTGCTGGTGCACATGCGCCCAGCAGCAATGCAAAGATAGAGAGCAATGCTACAATATAGGTGAATCGTCGATTCATGTGAGTAATCTCCTTCAATTTACGATTGAAATGATATTAAATATACGCTCATATCAAGAAGTGTACAAACCGATGATTTGGGTTTTGGCAAATTATTGGGTTTGCACACTTACTGAATATGAGCCTAAATATATGCAACACACAAACTTATAAATTGGTTTATAGTTTGTGCGCAACAAAGCGAATTAAGTTAGGCAATTTATATTATTGTTATATTGTTGGTGGTGCAGTTGATGCACGAACAATCAATGAACAATCCAACAATCGGCTTTGGACTTGCTCATTGTGAATCATCCTCAGCACCATCTCCATTGCCACTTGACCCATTTTATATAAGGGTTGTCGTACTGTTGTTAAGGCTGGGTTCAC
>JBCCFC010001430.1:0-2893 GCA_039029935.1 Chloroflexota bacterium | reverse complement strand
GGTAGCCACGCTCTCTTCCGTCGTTGTGCGCGGGGCCACAAAGGTAGCCGTAGATAACGCTGACAGTTCAGGTGCGGGCAGAGCTTTGCGATCTAGTTTGCCATTCGAGGTCAGTGGCATGGCATCTAGCGAGATAAAGACAGAGGGAATCATGTAGTCTGGTAGATGTTGTGCGAGGTCTTGACGCAGGGTTGCAGGTTGCAGGGTTGCAGACTCTGCACCCGCTCCTTGTCCCTTGCTACTTGTGATATAGGCCGCCAAGCGTTTATCCCCTGCTGTGTCCTCATGCACAATGATGGCAACCTCATCTATTTCGTCGTAGGTCAGAAGTGCTGTCTCAATTTCACCAAGCTCGATGCGAAAACCACGTATTTTGACTTGTGTGTCTTGACGACCTAGATACTCAATGGTGCCATCTGGCCGATAGCGCGCTAGGTCGCCCGTTTTATAAAGCCGTATACCATCGTCCTTGCCCAAACGGTCATGGACAAACTTTTCTGCTGTTATCCCAGGAAGTTTGTGGTATTCTCTGGCTAGACTAACCCCACCAATATATAAGTCTCCGACCACCCCAACGGGTACATGCTGCATATGGGCATCCAAGATATAGATTTGCGTGTTGGCGATGGGGCGTCCAATAGAGGGAAACTGCGGCCACTGCTCTGGGACACCTTGGAGTGTGTGTGCCGTCACAACGTGTGTCTCAGCTGGACCATACTGGTTTTGTAGGATTGCCCCATCTAACTGTTGAAAAAGTGTGATAATGGCGGGAGTGATTTGTAATTGTTCGGCTGTACTCAGTACCTCTTTAAGTGGCAATACCTGTTGCTTCTGAATCGCAGCCAGTGCCAACTGCTGTAGCACAACAACGGGTAGGTTGATTCGATTGATATCATAGTCCACAATAAAATCGGCGAGCCGAACAAAATCGAGTCTGAGCAATTCTGGGACAAGAAACAGCGTATGACCTGCACAGAGGGTCATGAAAATATCGGTAAAGCTGGCGTCAAAATTTAACGAGCTATATTGCAGACAATTGAGATGATGGGTGATGGTTGTATGGGTGAGTTCCCAATGGATGAGATTGAAGAGCGCACGGTGCGGCAATGCAATCCCCTTGGGTTTACCCGTTGATCCCGATGTATAGGTAATATAGCATAGGTGGTCTCCATTAACGTCCGATGTTGGGTTTTCTGGTGATTGATGCTCAAGCATAGTGTGCGCTGTATCCAGACACAGGAGATGCCCTTTAAAATATGGGAAGGTCGAGACAAAAACAGTTTGCGTCACCAAAACGAGCGCGGCTGTATCCTCGAGTATAAAGGCCAATCGCTCCTGTGGATAGGCTGGATCGAGTGCGACATACGCCCCCCCTGCTTTGAGAACCGCAAGTACCGAAATGACCATCTCTAGGGAGCGCTCGATACAAATGCCGACAAGGACATCAGGACCCACCCCCAACTGTCGCAAGTGGTTTGCAAGTTGATTGGCCCGGCTGTTGAGTTCTCGATACGTTAGCTGTTTCCCGTCAAAGACAAGGGCAATGGCATCGGGTATCTGTCCAACTTGCTGCTCGAAAAATGCATGAATGATTTGTGGCTCGCCAAAATCGATAACAGTGTCATTCCACTCATACACAATCTGGTGGTACTCTGCACTAGTGAGTAAGGGCAACTGAGCAATCGGTTGGGCTGGATATTCAGTAATGGCTTGCAATAGGGCTTGGAAATGACCAACCATGCGTTTAATCGTGCTGGCATCAAATAGTTCAGTGTTATAATTGAAGGTCCCACGTATGCCTTGCAGCGTCTCGCTTAGGCTGAGGGTGAGGTCAAACTTAGCACTTCCGTTGCCTCCATCTGTTGTACCAAAACGCACACGTTCCATTTGCAAATCGGGCAGGTTGGTGGTGTTGCTGGGTGCATTCTGCAAGACAAACATGACTTGGAAAAGTGGCGTATAACTTAAGCTGCGTTCGGGTTGTAGTTCTTCGACCAGTTTCTCAAAGGGGATGTCCTGATGACGGAAGGCATCCAATGTCATAGCTTGCACTTGCGAAAGCAACTGCTCGAAGGATATGTCACCTGACAGGTCGCTACGCAAGACCAAGGTGTTAACAAAGAACCCGATGAGCGATTCCAATTCGACATGGGTGCGATTGGCAATTGGTGAGCCAACAATAATGTCAGTCTGACCGCTGTAACGCATGAGTAAGACTTTGAAGGCAGCCAGCAGTGTCATAAAGAGCGTAACACCCGATTGGACAGAAAGCTGCTTGAGTGCCGCACTCAGTTCTGGTGTCAGTGTGAAGGCTTGTTGCCCACCCTTAAACTGTTGTATGGCGGGTCGGGCACGGTCAGTGGGCAGTTCTAATAGTGCTGGGGCATCTGCCAACTGTTGCTTCCAGTAAGCTAGTTGTTCAGCCATCCGTGTATCCGCCAACCATCTGCGTTGCCAGAGCGCAAAGTCGGCATACTGGATGGGAAGTGCTGTCAGCGGCGATGGCTGGTGCTGGCAAAAGGCGGCATAAAGAGCCGAGAGTTCGCGCCTGAAGATACCCATAGACCACCCATCTGAGGCGATATGGTGCATCGTCAGTAGAAACACATAATGCTGATGGTGCTCCGAATACCTGTCTGCTGGCTCGCTATTATCTTGACTGCCCAAATAAATCAAGGTCGCACGTACCATAAGGTCCTGGCTGAGGTCAAAGGGTTTGGCCGCTTCCTCTTGATAGAGTCGTCTGACTTCAACTTTATGTGCTTTGCTTTTTAAATCAGAGAGGTCGAGGTGGCTAATTTGTATGCTAGTTTCTTGAATCACTTGGATGGGGTCGCCATCGGTTGCCACAAAGACTGTGCGTAGACTCTCATGCCGCCTCACAATCTCTTGC
>JBCCFC010001429.1:0-2899 GCA_039029935.1 Chloroflexota bacterium | reverse complement strand
GCATCTTGGGAACGTTCTATGGACACAGCATGGATGGCACCACTTGCCCCTGCCCGCACAGCCATGCCGCTGGGTGCATTCTTTCTGATTTTACAAGGTATTTCTGAGAGCGTAAAAAGTATATACGCTTTTCAAAAGAATAGGTGGGCATAATGACAACCGAAATTCTTGGATTAGTTATGATCGGGGTGATGTTATTCGCCATCTTCGCCGGTTATCCGATCTCTTTTACGCTCATATTTTTAGGGTTTGCCTTTGGTGCGATTGGGTTTGGTGCTGATCTATCTTTCTATCTCATGTCACTGCAATTTAACAGTGTCATGCTCGATCAAACGCTTGCTGCTGTACCTTTATTTGTCTTTATGGGTATTATGATGGAGCAAGCCGGATTGATGGAACGGCTATTTAAATCTGTGCAATTAATGCTCGCCAATACAAAGGGTGCGCTCTATATTGCGGTACTCTTTGTTTCCACCATATTTGGCGCCGCTACAGGCATTGTGGGCGCGTCCGTGACTATCTTGGGTATCATGGCCGCTAAAACCATGAATAAGTCAGGGTATGATGTACGGTTAGCCGCAGGCACGATTACGGCTGGCGGCACATTGGGTATTTTAATCCCGCCGTCTATTATGCTTGTTGTCATGGGACCCGTGTTAGAGGTTCCTGTAACAGATTTATTTGCGGCTGCGATTGTGCCCGGTATCCTGCTTGCAGGTCTTTATTTGGCCTATACGCTGATTCGATGTCAGATTGACCCTTCCTTGGGGCCAGTGCTACCTGTAGAAGAGCGTGCAAATAGCTGGCGCATTGTCGCCAGAGAATTTTTCCTTGGGCTTGTGCCGCCTGCAGCCTTGGTCTCTTTTGCCCTTGGCTCTATCTTGTTGGGGTGGGCAACGCCAGCCGAGGGAGCGGCATGTGGAGCCGTTGGTGCATTTTTCCTCACGACTGTTTACGGTAAACTACGATGGAGTGGTTTTGGTCAGGCACTGATTAAAACGCTTGAAATTTCTGTGCTTATTCTCTTCTTGGTGGCCGCATCGAACTTCTTTGGTGCTGTCTTCTCACGCTTAGGCACGCCAACCATGTTGACGGAATTATTGATCTCTTGGGACTTATCGCAAATGCAGATTCTCATTCTGATCATGGCCCTGATTTTCTTGCTTGGGTGGCCGTTGGAATGGGTTCCGATTGTATTGATTATTGTACCGATTCTTCTGCCTTTATTGGTCAAATTGGATATCAACTTAACTTGGTTTGGTATCTTGGTCGCGGTAAATCTACAAACGGCATGGTTAAGCCCGCCTGTTGCACTATCGGCCTACTTCCTGAAGGGGGTTGTGCCTGAATGGGACCTAGGCGATATTTATGTCGGTATGATGCAATTTATGGTTGTCCAGCTTATTGGGCTCGCGCTGATTATTATCTTCCCACAAATTGCTTTATGGTTGCCACAATTTATTTATGGGGGCGGTTAAAACGCATTGTTATCGCGTTTTATCACTGAATATTAGCCACTGGCGATGTCCATCGCACAGTTCCATCGTGCGATGGACGTTTAGCTCTATTTCTTCCTGTATTACTTGTTACTGATTTTTCTGCACCGTAACAATATCTACGTATCTATAGGACTTGATGATAGTTGATAGGTGGTTTTGCGTGTAATTGCTGTTAGCAAATCATCACCTCTGAACTGTCAGCAACCCACTCTCCGATTTAGCAAGCCTCATTGATGTCTGGTGGTTCTGGGTTGAACACTCTCTTGCCCAGCACAACTTAGATTTCTCTGTCAAACACTGGTTCACGGAAATTCTTTTACCCAAGGTCTATTGGGAAGCTCATCTCACGCTCTGTCGCTCTGATGAGCTTCGCCTCACCTATCTCCGCGCCCTCAAACATGCCCAGCATCGCTTTCACCAACACCCTCTCTCTTCACAATTGGATTCTCCCTCTCTCGCTCATTGGTACGCTTAGAGTAAGCTCGTTAACATTTTTATGACGAGACATTGAGGTGTATAACATGTGGTTGACTTAGGCGTGACTATTTTTGACGCTGCTGACGACTACCTGACTGACCATATCGCAAAGAATGCTCGGCTCTCTCATCTGTTCCGAAATATATATTTGACATGCGCGCATGAGTAGAGTAATATACCTAAATGAGACTCAATCTCATTTAGGTATATTCAATCTGTTCAACCAGCTTGCTACAAGCAGGAGATAGTCGGGGAATGCGCATAGAAACGGTTCGTACATGCCGTCATTATAATCGCGGCGTTTTCATCCCAACTGCGCCAGATCAGTTGCTGCAAATTGAAGAAGGTGTCGTGGCGCAGTTAGTCGTCCACACTGATGGGGCAGAGGTTCTCCTTGGCTTCTATGGCCCTGGTCAACTGATTGTGCCTCACCCCGCCGATAGTTGCTACATCTACTTTCAAGCACACACCGATGTGACGTTACACTGGGTGGCGTGGTCTGAGGCGCACAATCTGCCCGGTTTTGTTGACCAGTTACGCGCTCGCATCTGGCAACAGGAGGCGTGGGCTGCGCTGCAAGCTCGCCCTGCCAATGAGGATCGCTTGCTCGGTATTCTGACGCTATTGACAGAGCAATTCGGGGTCGCGACAGAGAATGGCACATTGCTCGACCTCCGCATCACCCATCAACAGCTTGCCAGTGCCATCGGGGTTACGCGACCCACAATCACTCGCCTCATCAGCATCCTCCGGCGACGTCACCTGCTCTCCACTGTCGGGGTTGGCAATAAAGAACGCTTCTTGCTGCATGGTCAGTCTCATGCAACTCATGTTTAGTGTAGAAGTCCGACTTTTTCCAAAAGTCGGACTTCTATAGAAGCAATTTGGTATAAAAAAGCCGGTGGGGGCAGTCACCTTGATAT
>JBCCFC010001428.1:0-2899 GCA_039029935.1 Chloroflexota bacterium | reverse complement strand
TTTTCGCGTGTTGTTTTTGTGTGGTTTGGGTTTTTTTTTTTTTTTAAAAAAATAGTCCCCCCCCCCACCACACCATAGCCCCACGCACAGCATGACGATCTATCTCAATCCAAACCGCTCAATCGCCCAAGCCACACCATCCTCCTCATTCGTCGGTGCAATAACCGTCGATGCTGCATGTATCTCCGGTGTCCCATTGCCCATGCCTACACGTATCCGCGCCTGCGAGAACAGCGCAAGGTCGTTGTTGTTATCGCCAATAGCCATCACATGCTCTGTGGTCAACCCCAATTTTTGCAGCACAAGGGCCAGTCCGCTGCCTTTGTTGGCCTGTGTACTTGCATCTATACGTGGGAAGATACCCATTGACTGAACTGAGCCATCTGGTTCGATGTAGGTTTCGGTGTAACATGATGTGCTAAATTTAGTTTCGCATAGCCAATTCAAGTGCGTGATGGCCTCTTGGTTCCATGTCAACATGCGGATGGGTGGTCCTGGCACGGCATCGACATTGGAGGCTACGATGGCACGATAGGGTGTCTGCTGGCCTAATGGTTGACCGGCGCGTTGGTGCAGGTAGTTGATATCACCGACTGTGGCACTCATCTCCCAGCCATGTTCATCGGCAACGGTTGCCAAGGCCAGTGCAACTTCATGTGGAATCTCATACCTCACCCATTCTGCACGTCCTTGGGGTGTTGTTGGGCCAAAGACCATTGCGCCATTTGAGCAAACAATGGGGTCGGTGATGCCTAGCTCATCACACAACGGCTCGACGAAATAGACATTGCGTGTAGTAGCGATGATGATATGGATACCTTGTGCGAGTGCCTGCTGGATGGCTTTGCGGTTGGCAGATGAGACTCGCTTTTGGTTATCGAGTAATGTACCATCTAAATCAATCGCAATCAATGAAATATTTGACATTTTTGGCTAACTCCCCGTTTGCTAACGCCTTGACGGTTTCCAACTCAAGACATCATGATAGCGAACCTGCTCGCTATAATAGTCACAAAGTGATTGCCAAAGGTATAGATGCGGCATGGCCTGTGGATGTTTACGTTTGACCTCAATATACGCATCAAAGAGCGGGATGTCTTCAATCTCTTTGAGTGCGGCGATGACAAATGAAGACGAACGGCTGATGCCCGCACCGCAGGCAACAAGGATGTTGGCATTTTGCGCATGATGTTCGAGGATAAAATCAACGCCCTGTCGCAGATAGTGGGTCGGCAGCAGCACACCGTCATCGACTGGGAGATAAAGCGATGTAATGTCAGGCTGTTCAACACGCTCCGCAAATTGGAGCATGGCGTTGATGTTGTGTGCGTTGAGTAAAAATACGTCGGTTGTTTCGCGGTATTTACCAATGTAGAGCCAAGGTCGGATTTGATACATAAGGAACCCTTTCAATTTTGTCAATTTGTCAATTCTACTGTTTTACGGCAATATGGTGACATACAGCATGGTACTATACATGACCCATAAACACGAATTGGAGAAGATTGGAGACAATGATGTCAGCGACACAGGATTTAACAACGCAGGAATCAACCACGCAGGATTTAACCACATCTGTCCGACGCACACTCACACACATGCAGCATGACCGCATGACCACGCGTCCCGACCAACCCAGCTTTTACCACTATGAAAAAGCGCAGGAGCAGTGGACCGCGGTGACCAATAGCGATGCACGAGATATATCGAACGAAGTCGGGGCGGGTCTATGGGTATTGGGTGTACGACACGCTGACCGCGTTGCGGTGATGTCCGAGACACGGCACGAGTGGCAACTCATCGACAATGGTGGGCTTGCCATCGGCGCAACCGTCGTCTCGATTTACCCCTCCAGCACGGCTGATGCAGCTATCTACATCCTACAACACAGCGGCACCAAGGTTGTTTTTTTAGAAAAGGCCAGCCATTGGCAATTGATTGCACCACAACTTGCAGCCTTGCCCGATTTGCAACATATCGTCCTGATTGAGTCATCTGACATGCTCTCCTCAGAGATGTCCAACCAGTTGATGAGTCTTGATCAATTGCGTACACAGGGACGTGCTTTGCTGTCCGAGCAGCCCCAATTGCTTGACGAGGCTCGCGATGCCATCCAACCCGAAGATTTGGCCTCGCTGATGTATACCAGCGGGACCACAGGCAACCCCAAAGGCGTCGCGCTTACCCACAATATGCTCTACACAGTGCTAGAAGTCCTGAATAGTGCGGCTCCGCCAGAGCCAGGCGCACACAGTGTCATCTATCTACCCATATCCCATATTTTACAGCGCATCGGTATCTATAACATCCAGTATACCAGTGCCATCGCCTATTTCTCGCCGACGCTTGATGATTTTATCATGACCTGTCAAGCTGCCAATCCCCGTGGGCTGACGGGTATTCCCCGTGTTCTCGAAAAAGTGCAGTCACGCATCTTGGCCGATGTTGCCAAACGTTCACCCCTCTATCAGCTTTTCTTTAATCATACGCTGGATGTTGGTTTACATCGTATACGCTTGATTGGGGCCAGCCAGCCTGTCCCGTTGACCACACGGATTCAATATAACCTCTTTAACCGTTGGGTCTATCGCCACCTACGTACCCAATTCTTTGGTAAAAATATCCAATTCCTCAGTTCCGGGGCCGCCCCCATCAGTAAGGATTTGCTCGAATTCTTCTACGCCATCGGCCTCCCGGTGATGGAGGGCTATGGATTGACCGAAACATGCGCCCCCATCACCGTCAGCCGTCCCGATAAACACAAAATTGGCACAGTAGGGACGCCGTTGCCTGGCTCCGAAGTCAAAATTGCCGATGATGGTGAGGTGCTACTCAAAGGACCCAGCGTCTTTGAACACTATTACAACAATCCCGAAGCGACTGCCGATTCCTTTACCGA
>JBCCFC010001427.1:0-2899 GCA_039029935.1 Chloroflexota bacterium | reverse complement strand
TTGGACCTCACATGAACTTTTTTATTTCAAAGTCCCGCCTCCACCTTGGATACCCTCAGAACAAAAAAAGACCTTCAAATAAAACTTAATTGACTTTATTTAATACCCTCTTGCACTCCCCTTTTAAGTGCGGTCCTACCCTGACCGTCATGGGCGCAATTTTTGGTCTTGGGACAGCCATGCAGGGGAATGGGTTACAATGGCCGTTGGCACAAGCCGTGCTATTGCCAGAGTTGCGTGCCAGCGGTCGAGCCGCCATCAACATGGCCGCAGGCATAGCCTCAGCAATCGTCCTCACCGTTTCAGGCACACTAGCGGACATGGTTGGCATTCCACAGATGCTGCTCTATATTGTCCCGCTCCCCGCCTTTCTCAGCATCATTGCATGGATCCCCATGTATTATAGCTATGCCAATGACCGTCAGCAATTGCATGAAACGTTGACCCAGCGACGCGTTGAGCTTTTGGAAAACTGATATCAATAAAAAATCTGTGGCACTTATATCCACATCACGACATACACAATGCCGAGCAGTACCACTTGTACGCCTGTTACTAGTGCCAATGCTCGCAATAGCCTGCGAATACTCACACGAGATGCTTTGCGATAATAGTTTTCGCACCAGAAGATAAAAATAATCAGGAGGATTGCCAGAATAATCACGGCAAAGCGGTTAATCGCTGGAAAGGTCCACATCGTTGCACCCATCCATGCCGAAAGTTTTTGGATTGCATTGAGTGTGGTGACATAATTGAGGAAGCTTAACCCACAGGTTGCAAACCAAAATAGATAGAGCAAAATTATCTGTAGCGGAGAAGTCTCGTTTTGTTTCATGATACCTCTTATATAACATAAATTGGTCCAATGCATGGGCGGTTTATATAAACCGCCCATGCATTGGACCAATTTTTTTCTCTAAGTATAAGTTTATTGTAAATTAAGCGGCAACGCCAGCCAAATTCAGTTCCTCTGCAAAATGACATTTGGCAAAGTGTCCCGGCGACACCTCATCCCATGTCGGCTCTTGCTGTGAGCAGAGTTCTTTTGCATAGGCGCATCGTGGATGAAAATAGCATCCAGAAGGTGGATTCGCTGGATTCGCCACTTCTCCCTCCAACAGTACCCGCTCCGCACCCTTGCGTCTAGGGTCTGGTTTGGGAATAGCAGACAGCAGTGCTTCCGTATAAGGATGTTTGGGATTGGTAAACAATTCAACAGTGGGTGCAAGCTCGACCAATTTACCCACATACATGACAGCTACACGGTCAGAGATATGGGCAACAACGCTTAGATCATGCGCCACAAACACATAGGTCAAGCCCATTGACTTCTGTAATTCTTGTAGCAGGTTGAGAATCTGCGCTTGGACCGACACATCCAACGCTGACACTGGCTCATCCGCTACGACAAGATTGGGGCTGCTGACCAAGGCTCGGGCGATGCCAATACGCTGCCGTTGACCACCACTAAAGGCATGGGGATAGCGACGCATAAACTCTGGTGATAACCCCACCAGCTTTAATGTCTCGGCCACCTTATCTTCAAGCTCTGTACCCTTCGACAAGTTCATCGCTCGCAGCGGCGCACCGACGAGCTCCAATAGTGTCATGCGCGGATTCAACGAGGCATGTGGGTCCTGAAAGATCATACGCATATGACGCCGCACCTGCTTCAAGTCTTGCTCATTCAACTCGCTGATATTGACCAACCCTAACTCAGGGTCACGGAACATCACATCACCATCGGTCGGCGTAATCGCCCGCAAAATCATGCGCCCTGTCGTCGTCTTGCCACAGCCACTCTCGCCCACAAGCCCCAAGGTCTCGCCCTCATGGACATGCAGACTGACATCATCAACAGCCTTAACATAGCCAACAGTACGCTTAAAAAAGCCCCGTTTGATGGGAAAATATTTTTTTAGGTTTTGAATCTCCAATAGCGGTGTGTCTGGCGTATTTCCGTTCTGATTTGACATAGTACCTTAGCTTACTTTGTATGTGGTTTGATAATGGCTTTTAAATAGTTTTTTGTTAAATTGCATCTGGGTCAATACCCAATGCGCGTAACTGTTCTGCATAACGATTGGCACGGATAAACTCCTGTTGCGCTCGTTGTGCTTCTTGTCGCGCTCGTTGTGCTTCTTGTTGTGCCCGTAGCCGTTCTTGCTGATATTCTGTCAAGATAAAGTGCTGATAAATCGGGTCATTGACGAGCTGAATGGGCATAGGGCGTCTAAACAAATCGCTGATGCGAAATTGGAATCCAGGCAATACAACCGATTGAATCACATCGCCACCATGTGTGCGTGGCATAGGGATATAGACACCTGATGCATTTAATTGGTAGAATTCCATATGTCGATTTCGGTGATCATCCAGAATATAATACTCAGGCACACCAGCTTGTGCATATTCGGTAAATTTATCAACAGTATCGCGGTCAATTTGCTCTTGATTGGAATCTGAAATGGACTCAATACAGAGGTCAAAAATTCCTCGATAGGTTTTATCATCTGGCAGAATGGGTACAGGATTATCGTGCCGCACAACACCCATATCCGGTTTGCGAATCGTTGTACGTCGCCCCGCAACAGGAGCTCGACGCACCAAGCGGAAACCAACCTCCAGCCCCACCATATCTGCGTTTTGATGCACCAACAGATAGCTTTTAAGTAGATAAATCAGCCAAAGATACATTGAAAATTTGGACATCGATGCCACTGGCGGTTTCTCCTCAAGTTTGCCGTTGTTCCATTCATAGTTGGCGAACGGGTGATCATAGTATTTTTCCCAGTATGTTTTTTCAGAGACATAGAGGGGATTCTCATCCAGAGGATGCTCTCCACTCTTACTCGCATCAATGGTGTCGCCATTTTTTGTGACATACTGATAGGACGGC
>JBCCFC010001426.1:0-2912 GCA_039029935.1 Chloroflexota bacterium | reverse complement strand
GCGCCTTCGAATACGTTTATCATCAGTGATGAGGTTTATCGTGGCACCGATCAGGCAGGTAGTGGCAACACCTGCGTAGCGTGTCGATAATCTCTTCATAATAGGCTGCACTCTTGCCTGCCCATTCTGCCTGTGCATTTTCAACCGCCTGCTGCCGTTCAATTTGGTCGATCTCCCAACTATAGCCAATTCGCAACACCTGTGGTAGCAGCGGGTCTGACAGTCCACCATACTGTTGATGCGCATGTTCCCAGACGAGATCACACCAAATCAACTTTTGGAGGATGTCATCGGTTTCCTCAATCGAAATCGGTAAGCTCAACTCTTCGTGCAACTTTTTAAGATGTACAGACTCCTCATGCTCTTGAAGTTTATCGGGATATTGACTCAAATAAACAATCAGCCGACGCGCATGGGGCAAATTAAAGGTCTCCAGATGGTGACCAAAGTGATAGTACCAAAATTTACGGATGTGCCCCTGCCGATCTTCCACTTCAAAAGTGAGAACTGCTTCTACACCTTTTTCTGTTGTCAAATCCGCATCCGGACAGATGCTGTTAAAAAGACACCAAATATAATAAGGATGTCCATCAACCAAGCGGCTGATTTTGTAGGCAACCTCAAACTTGATCTCAAGGTCATCGAGTTTGGCGAATTTGTTGACAAGTTCGACGGCCCCTGCAAGTGGCAGACGCCCGATATGATATGTACCCACACGGCCTAGCATTGACCCCCATAACGCCTCGTCGGTCAGTGCCGTCACCTCTGAACCCGCAATGAGCATAGGTGCTCGTGAGGATTCTGCGGCGGTGGAGAATGAATCTGTGTATCGTTCAAAGGGGCGCGTACAGGCTTCATCTTGATAGACGACGCGGTTAAGTCGCTGAAATTCATCAAACATGACGATAATGCTCAAACCTGTTTCAACGGCAACAGTATGGATGATGGTATGCATGACACTATGAATTTTGATGTGGTCGCTCATATTTCCATCCTCTTCCCACCACAGGATTCTTTTTGTAATCGACGTTTCCTGATGCTTTTCGGCGATTTCATAAAGTTTTTCCCGTGGTAGGCTTTGATCAAAGGCCAGCGATGCATCCCGCGTTCGGTAGGCTAAGAACTGCCGCACAAACTCATAGAAATAGATGTCAGCCAATTCCTTGATCCATATTTTCTGAATGCCATCATCCAACTCAAAGTAAAACGGCATGACATCTTCACGTTCCCGAAAAAGCCGATTATAGAGCCTTTCCATAATCGCCGTCTTGCCATATCGTCGATGGGACACCAATGCTTGGCTACGTCCTGCCTTTTTGCCAACGCGATTCACCCACTTCATCAGTCTGTCCATCTCACGCTCACGGTCAGTGAACATGTCCAAACCCACACGCTCGGCAATGGGGTCTAGGCGCTCTTTTGTTGGATAGTCTTGTAAAATCATTTGTATTCCCCTAAATCGGCATCAATAAGCACCATCAATATCGCTCTCTCCTATTATAGCACAAATGGACAGGATTGAGATAAAGGTATGGTATGGCAAAAAGCACTTTGAAGATGGACAGGCGCAATTGGTTCGGTATCTGGCTGCCGCCAGTCTGGACAAGGGCTACATTGTGCTTTTTAGCGAGAAGGATGTGTCGGCTGAGTTGGGCAGACCCGATAACCATCCGTTTGAAGTGGACCTGATGGGGAAGACCCTACGACAATATCCGATTGTGATTAGCGCAAAATAGTAAGGGACGCGGACGGACGTATTGTTTCTTTAATAGATATTCCCCTCAAATAAATCATACTGGAGAATGTAAGAGAAGCCGTCATATGAACATCTTTTCTGCGAAAAAGCAGAAAGGGTGTTCATATGACGGTTTTTGTTGTTCATGCAAACGTAGCGAAACGCTGAAATTGCTACGTTTGTAGCATCCATTGTCACGTTTCGAGACAGACAACACCCTTCTCTCAATGCTATAGTGGTCACGAAGACAACAACACAAAAGAAATTGAAAGAATGATTGGGGTTTAGGGCACAGAGGGCGTACCATATCGCTTCACACAGCATACAATGTGGTCGTCCTCGCCATTCTTGATATCAAATTTCATTTGTCAATAACCGAATATTTTTATCCAAAACGACCATCACAAGGACCACCTATGTGGAGGATGCGCCGCGTCACCAAACCATCTACCATCCAGAAGAATCGAACCGAGGAAACCATGCCAAAGTCAAAATCAACGGAACCGGACCACATACGCGTACTCATTGTGGCACCCATCTGGCAACAAAATGTGTTGAACCTATGGTTGCAGGTCACGGGAAAAATTACCTTTGTCACCAGCACGACATCTTTAGATAAGATTGATGGGTCCACCCATGCATTTGCCACAGCTTATGATTGGGTCATTCTTTCGACTCATGCGCCTAATGTCTGTATTGATAGGGACATCCAGCAAATTCAAGATACGTGGGCAACAGCGCACTTGGTTGTGTTGGTCCATGATGAGCAGGGTTCTGGGGCTGCTGAGGACACAAACTCGGATATCACCTGGGTCATGAGCGATACACCTGCACAGTTGGTCAAGGCGTTGGGTTCATTACTAGTTTCATGAGATTGATACGTTTGTAGCATAGATTGACGCGTTTCGAGACAGACAACCACAACGCCATCTGCTACGCTTGATTGAACCCAAACGATCAGGGTTAATAAAGGCAATGAAAAAGCTTTCAGCGGGTCAGCAATTCAGCAGTTCAGCATACTGGCTAACAGGCTGACTAGCTGACAGGCTGACTAGCTGATTTTATACTTTCCTATGACTCTGCTGCAAAAAAGTCAAAATCGTCTAAAAGCCGGACTTCTCACCATTGGTAGAAATCAGCAAATTCTACAGAAGTCGGACTTTTTTGTAATGGTCAG
>JBCCFC010001425.1:0-2915 GCA_039029935.1 Chloroflexota bacterium | reverse complement strand
GGTTTCGGCGTGTTTCGGCGTGTTCTCGGAGGGTTTCGGTGTGTTTCCGGAGTATTTTCAGAGATATTCCAGAGTCAAAATCTCGATTTTTGTTGTATAGTCTAAAAATCTAGTTAATTGATAAATCAGACCAATTCAATAGAGTTGTTGAAAAATAGCGAAGGCCACCGAATGAATTCGGTGTCTAGCACAGGAAGTATACTGAAGTATACTATAACGTGCTGAATACAACCTGTTTCAATAGGTTTTCTGTATTAGCATGGGATTTGTAATCCTATGAGCTTATTTTAAAACAACCAAAATATAAGAGGTGTTTAATGAGTAACAACCAACCCAAAAATATCGTTATCTTTTCAGATGGTACAGGGCAAGATGGTGGGCGCTTTGAGCCAGATCGAATAAGCCACAATAGCAATGTATATAAAGCCTTTTCGATGGTCGAAAGCAGAACACCAGAACAAATTGCGTTCTATCATGTCGGGGTCGGTGCAGATAGGAGTCTTACAGGGCTTATCGGGGGATCAGGATTTTCAAAGGCAATCATTGATTGCTATCATCTCCTCTTTGAGAATTATATGCTCGGTGATCAAATCTATCTGTTCGGGTTTAGTCGTGGCGCTGCTGTTGTGCGTAGCCTTGCATCGTTTATTGATATGTTTGGTATCTTACCCGTCCAAAGAAATCAACTTGTTGAAGACGCATATCATATCTATCGGATGAGAAATAAGGATAAACGTCAGAAAGCGGCACAAAAATTTCGAGATCAGAACTACCCTGTCCCTGTCAATATTAAATTTTTAGGGGTCTGGGACACGGTGGTTTCGTTGGGGTTGCCAACAATCCCCATTGTTGAGCGGATTTTGAATCTGCTTCCATCCACTAGACATAGATTCCATAACTTTACGCTCGCTGGTAACGTACAAAATGCCTATCATGCACTAGCAATTGATGAAAGGCGAACATCATTTGAACCAGCTCTTTGGAAAGAACCTGTAGCCGATAAACAGTGTTCCATGAAGCAAGTGTGGTTTCCAGGGGTACATGGTGATGTAGGCGGTGGATTTAATCGAGGGGAGCAGCAATTGTCAGATATTGCGTTGGAGTGGATGTTATACAACGCAACGTCATGCGGTCTACAACTACGGAATATGTCTAAACAGGAACTTGGATTTTTGGAGATGCCAGTTCTACATCCCAATATCAATGGAACCGTACATTATGCTAAGTCGAACAACAAGTTTCCCTATAATTTTTTACCACAACGACCACGAAGTGCAATTTGGAACGAAAAAGAACATGGTGACTTGGTAGTTCATCAGAGCGTGCTTCATCGTGCTAATAATGAAAAGAATAACTATCATCCTTGGGTTTTAGAGAAACCCTATACAGTCGAACCTTATGAGACACTGAAGTATACAAGAAGAGAGGGGTGAATAGAGCTAGATAGGACGCATGACGGTTCTGCCTGTGAAACGAAGAGGCACAATCTTCATTAGGGCGTGTGTGATGAAAATATCATAATAGGCTGAGGTGAAGAAACCGAGTTCTTGTCAAAAATCCGATTTCTTCACCTCAGCCCACCCTATGCTCGACGAGTACTTACTTCCCCTGCTCGCTACGGTCAGTCGCAGGCGGTGGCGTTGGTGCAAGCTCACCAATCTCAGCGTATAGCTCTGGCGTCATGTCGATATCAAGCGCAGCGAGCGAACCTTCAAGCTGCTGAACATTGCGTGCGCCGATGATGGGAGCCGTAACGCCGGGGTGTGCCATAACCCATGCAACAGCCAATGATGCGGGGTTAAATCCTCGTTCGCCTGCAAAGGCCGTAAACCGCTCGGCAACCTCATAGTAGATGTCTTCCAGATAGCGTTTGCTGTACATCTTATTGTCGATGAGGCGACCGCTGGATGGGCGGCTGTGTGTCGAATATTTGCCAGAGAGCAGTCCGCCCCCCATTGGGCCGTAGGGAATCACACCCACTTGCTCGGCCTCAGCCATAGGTAGAATCTCCACCTCGGCCTGGCGTTTGGTGAGGTTATACATTGGCTGGATGCACTCAAAACGTGCCCATCCGCGATATTCAGATATGCTCAATGCCTTCATAATCTGCCATGAGGCCCAATTGCTGACGGCAGGGTAAAGAATCTTACCCTGTTGCACCAGCATTTCCAACCCCATGACAACCTCTTCAATAGGTAGCCTGTCATCAAACTGGTGTACAAAGTAGATATCAATGCGGTCCGTGTTCAGGCGACGCAGGCTTTCCTCGACTTGGCGTACCATGTGGCGACGGTTTAAGCCACCATCGTTGCGGGCAGGCTTCTTTTCGCCAGAGCCAATATTCCCGTATACTTTGGTGGTAATCACCAGTTCATCGCGCATCCCCGCCATAAGCCTGCCCAGAATCTTTTCGGCTGTGCCGTTGGAGTACACATTGGCACAATCAAAAAAATTGATGCCAGCATCCAAACATCGCTTGAACAGGACAGCAGACGTTTCTTCGTCCGCATCACCGCCAAAGGACATTGTGCCATAACACAGTCTTGACACCTCAATACCCGTCTTGCCCAATAATTTATAGGTCATTGTCATGATCTTTGCTCCCCATGATTTTGTTTCACGATCTTTATCCACTCACGTCCAAGAAGGGTTAATCACTACTCTGGCAAGACCAGTAGACTGTATCCCCTTCTTGGACGTATTCTTCTGACTACTCACTACTCATACCAACTCGTGAACGTCGTTGCAAAATTGATTATAGATATTCTACCACAAAGTGTAAAAACGAAAAGCTGACTATTGGAACACGAACGTCTAATTTGGAGTCAATTTATATTGAGGCGAAAATATTCGGAGGGTTTTCAAAGCAATTCCGTAGTTACAATCTCGATTTTTGCTATATAATTTAATTACTT
>JBCCFC010001424.1:0-2928 GCA_039029935.1 Chloroflexota bacterium | reverse complement strand
GCACCTTTATAAGACATCTCAATTTTTATATATTCCCACATTCGTCTATTGTTGAATGTGAAATGCTAATTCTATAACTTTATCCATACTATGTTGTTTGACGGCATTTACATCTGTATCAAAAGGGCGTCGAAGGCTGTTGCCTGCAATGTCTTCTAAAAGTGTGTTGATGACAAGCTGGTAACGACCCTGTTGCCAAGGCGTATCGGGTGTAAACTGCCATGTTTGTTCACCATCACCAACTGAGACGACACCGGGGATACTTGTTGGCGCATCCTGTTGTGTACCATCCAGATATTGCACAGTAAGCATCCGCTGAAGAAGAGCGTGGTCCATTGGCTCAGGAAAATGGACAGTCAGTGATTCGGCGGTATCTATTGCTGGCTCAACAAGTTGCCAATCCGTGACCTGTGGGGAGTCAAAATCAGCCTGACCGACACGAAAGCTCTTTTGATATGCTTCACTTAGGGGATGACCACTTGCATCTTCCCATTCGCTATCAATCACCAAACGATAGGATTCACCTGAGACGAGCGGCAGACCCGCCTGTTGATTTGGGGCCATATTTCGTTTAATGCGGCCCGGATCTAGCATGACGGTTAGCCGCGTCTTTGCTGGATTCCATAATTCGCGTCCAATGGCGAGGAATGGTCTCTCAACAACATCACCATTGCTATCCAAAACACGGATATGATCATATGCATCTCCGCTGCGCATTGGGCTAGAAAAGTGGATATAAAATCGTAGTAAATTCTCTGGGAGAATATCCGCACTGGGGTACACGTCTGTCACAGTTGTATTGGACGTAGATGGTACAGCTGGCTCAGAAAAAGTTAGCTCAAGCAACGCCATGTTTGACAGTGTACTTAACTCTGTCTGTTCGCCTAACAAGGTATTCAACACTGCGAGGTTTGCCCGCGCTATATATGTGACGTTTGGATCAAACGGATAGCGGGGATATAGTCGAAGTCGCTCATTGTCAACGAGGAGCTTGCCCACCAAGAGTCTGGATGACACGGTTTGCACAGGCGAGGTTTGTGTTGTCCCCTGTTCTGTGATTGTGTAGATTGCCAATAACTCAGAGAGTGCGTCAACGTCATGATTTTGCTGACTCAGCATTGACAGGATTTCAGGGTTAAGACCGACTAGTTCAATGGCATCATATCGCCCATCGTTGGTCTTATCCACGAGTCGTAATTCCGGCTGAGTTACTTGCTGTGCGAATGGAGTGGTGTCGCTGAGTAATGGTCCATCGCATCCTTGTAGCAACCCTATCGGCAGAAGTGCCATCAATGCTAATAGAACAAGCCCCATCACATAATTAGAGATATACTTCATTTTCTTCATTTTTCTATCAATCTCTATGGATTGAGGGAGGGAACGGATTCTTCTCGCACAAGAAGAATCCGTTCTCCAACCCAAATCCGCTGTCGTATTTACAGCTTAGTCGGTCAAATTAAAATCATTGAGCGCAATCGGGAATGGCAACCCTGAGAATTCGTCTGGATAAATTTCATCCGGCCAATTCATCTCGACAACCGATTCCGTGAAGTCGGCAAAGAAACCACTCGTCAGTGTGGCGATATTAAGACGACCGGTCTGCATATTACGACGTAAGACAACCACATAGTACTCATTCAGCACATCGATCTGAAGTGTCCCTGCGCCGGGCATAGACATCTGCGTTAACCCTGTTGGATTGATGGCAAATTGATCGTTATAGAGTGCGGCTCCGGCAATCTCATCTGGATCGATACGTGTTGGGTTGCGCTGATCGTGGGTGACAAGGATCATCTCTTTGCCCATCGTTGGGTCCGGATAGGTGATCAAATCAATCGGTGCATTGCCAAACCCCATTTCAGCAATGGTGTCGCCGACAAGGTACTCCCCATTGGTCACTGCAGATAGAGGGAATTTCACCAGCGGTGTACAGGTATAAGCCGCAATCAAATATGGGCCATCTTCATACTCGCGCACGGTCATCGAGACGATGGGTGCTTGGGTTTCATACTGGTTATGCACCATGTGCCACACCTCTAGGCTGGTAATCGACATCTCGCCCGTAAATGGATAGGGAATCCGACGCAAAGTAGAGACAAATTCCTCATTCGAGACACCCGACACCAGAATCTCGTTATTGTAGTAATGAATGTCGGTGATGGTCATCATGCGCTCATATTGACCAAACTGTATTGTTGTGTCGGCATCAGGAGCGGCAGGAATTGCCACATTGGTCGCAGGCATGGCCCCCAAATCAACAACTGAAAGTTCGGATGTAAGGCGGTCGATGCGCACGATCACGGGGATGGCATCTGCACTACGCCCACGATGAACGGCCAGATAGACATTTTGTGAGAGTGGGTTGACCGCCAAATCGGTAATTTCGATCTGCTGGGCCGTTGTCCCCAACATGGCCGCCACAGCTTCGTCAACCGCTTCGACAAAGACAAGCTGTTCGGATAGTTCAGCAACCGTTGTGTCACCTGTCTCGAACGCGACAACCTGTGAACCCACTGAGTCACCCACAAACAGGATGCCATCAGGACCAAACGCCAAGGTGCTGGCAGAATATAGACCACCCTCGCCCTCACTGAATAGCGTAGGGTCGTCGTCAATCGTTGGATGTGCGGCAATGGATTGATTGAATGTGATGCCACTGCTCGCCATTTGACCGCTAGGCGGCTGGATTTGACAGCCTTGAAGCACGCCAGCGGCTATCAACGTTGCCAGCATCAAGACTGCATACTTCTTGAAATGCATTGTGATATGTGTCATTTTTCTCTAATTTTTGTAATGGTCAGAAAGAGGTTGAACAAAAAAGAGGGGTGTGGTATGATGGGAAGATGAATACACAAAAGATATACTATAGACAAACAACAGTTCAGCAAAGAAAGTTGCTGTTCAAAACATGGGAAGAGACGGGGAATG
>JBCCFC010001423.1:0-2938 GCA_039029935.1 Chloroflexota bacterium | reverse complement strand
TGTGATATACTGATGTTCTGTGTGTAAACTCGGTTTTAAAATTAGCCGGAGGAGAATTGTATGCCAAATGAACCAATCAAACGTATTGCCTATGGCACAGGTGATATCCACCGGATGCGTGTCAAAAACGGATATTATGTCGATAAAACCCACTACATTCCGCTCTTTGAAGATGCATCGGACTACATCTTCTTGATTCGTCCACGTCGCATGGGCAAAACTTTGTGGCTAACGACATTACAGCGCTACTACGATATCAATCTAGCCGATGAGTTTGAGTGGCTCTTTGGTCATACCTATATCGGTCAAAATCCTACACCAGAAGCCAATAGCTATCTCATGGTGACACTTAACTTTGCCAATGTGAATCCAGCGTTGAACAAAATTGAAGACTCATTTGAACAAAACGGTCGTAATGAAGTTGAGAGTTTTGTGAGGCGTTATGCAAATTTTTTTGACGAATCTCAACGCGAAAAAATTCTTGCAGGGGCGAACCTGACAGACTGTCTACAACGAATTTTTGATCATGCCGATCAAAATGGGTTAAACGTCTACCTGCTGATTGACGAGTATGACAACTTTGCCAACAACGTTTTAGTCACAGAAGGCGAGGCAGCCTATCACAGCCTGACACACGGTGACGGCTTTTTCCGCTTTTTCTTCAACCTGCTCAAAGGCGCGACCGCTGGACAGATATCCGGGCTGACACGGCTCTTTATCACGGGCGTTTCACCAGTCACCATGGATGATGTCACCAGCGGCTTTAACATTGGCGACAACATCAGCCTTGACCTCCAGTTTAATGAACTGGTTGGGTTTACAGAGGAAGATGTACGCCAGCTTTGCACCTATTATCATGATGTCGGGAAATTATCACTCGATGTGGATGACTGTCTCGACCTCATGCACCTTTGGTACGACAACTATCGCTTTTCACAGAGTGCCAATACGCATGTATTCAACTCGGACATGGTCATCTACTTTATCAGGCAGGCCATCCGCAATCAAGAAGTGCCACGCTACTTGATTGATGACAACGTGCGTATCGACTACGGTAAACTGCGTCACCTGATGTCGATTGACCAAAAGCTCAATGGCAATTTTAGCATTTTGCGGTCCATCATCGAGACAGGAGAAATTGCCTCACACATTGTTCCCAGTTTCCCGTTGAGTCGTTTGCTGGATCGCGTCAACTTTATCTCCCTCCTCTACTATTTTGGCCTCCTCTCCTTTCGTGATGAAAACGGTGGCTTCCCACGCTTGCAAATCCCCAACCTCACCATTCGCCATCTCATGTACGGTTATATCCGCGATGCCTATCATGATGTCAATGTGTTCCGTGTCGATGTCTATACCTTTTCCACATACCTAGAAAGGATGGCCTCACATGGGGAATGGGAGCCCGTCTTTCAATTTTTGTCCGGCGAGATTCAGAAACAGACGGCGGTCCGTGATTATTTGAGTGCAGAAAAGGTAGTCCAGGGATTTTTACTTGCCTATCTAAATATCTGTGATTATTTTCTGATCTGGTCGGAAAAAGATATGAACAGCGGCTTTGTTGACCTCTATGTCGAGCCATTTACCGCACGCTACCCTGGTGCCAAATATGCCTATCTGATTGAGCTGGAGTATATCACGCGCAGCAACTTTAGTAAGACAGAACTCAAAAAGAAAATTGCCGAAGCCACAAAACAACTCGATCAATATGCCAATGATGTGCGTATTCAGGCGGTGGCAAGCAAAATGCCTGTTAAAAAGATTATGCTTGTGTATAATGGATGGGAATTGGTGCATCAAGCGGAGGTCGATTAATGGAGACGCGGGCTTGAGAAAACAGCTATCAAACTTGATATAAATCAATCACTGACTGAAAAATCCACAACAATTTTCCCACTTCATTGATATAATAGAGATCCGTATCAATTTCAATCGTCTGTCCTTGAAGTCGCAGAAACTGCCAATCCTCGCCCGACGTGACGCAGCCATAGATCGTTTCAAGCTCATTGCCCGCAGTCCGATTGAATATCTGCGCACCCAGCATCTGTGCAACGCACTGACCCAAACCATCCTTGATATCCTGCTTCTTCGCCTCCACCAATGTGAAAATTGGGGCTTGGATTGTATTGGCAATGGGTCCATTGGAGAGGATAAAATCACACTCGCCCCTCAGCCCACTTTCAGCATCGACATCAAGACGTTCACCCGAAAAGATAGCAAATGATTCATCATTACGCATGTTCATTTCAAGCAGGATGGGCGTTACAATAAACTCAGACCGCGCTTTCTCAGAGGAAGAGACACGCCCTAATTTTAACCCAATCTTTAATGTTTGTTGCAGCCATGCACTCGGCTCAAGTACCTGTACATTGGGAAAAAGTATCATAGGTTTCTCGATCAGTTGAAACTCTTTTTTGACTTTCTCCAGAGAAAAATCTCTATATGCCATAAACACCCCCTGATTCAACAGTATGCCATCAAATAATCATGGCAATTATCATGTTCATTCAAGACTCTGCTGAAAAAAGTCCGACTTCTGTAGAATTTACTGATCTCTACCACTGGTGAGAAGTCGGACTTTTGGGCTATTTTGACCTTTTTTCAGTAGAGTCATTCAAGGATTATACGCTGCATTACCGATTCTTCGGAAACGCACCCTTCTCCCCATCGAGCAAGATCGGTGGCAAATGCCCTTTGTTAGTGGCGATGGCATCGGTGTCGCGCAGGGTTACAATGGCAATGCCAAGTCGATTCTTGTCGCTCAGATTGGGTGGGCTGTAATGCCACAGGTGGGCGTGCCAAACAATGGCATCGGTCGGCTCCAGCTCGATGTGATGGACGCCATGCTGCTCGAGCATCTTGGGGACTTCTTCACGCGGCAATTCAACATGCAGCCCTTTTTGATACTGAATATGTTCAACCACATCGGTTTTATTGCTCC
>JBCCFC010001422.1:0-2946 GCA_039029935.1 Chloroflexota bacterium | reverse complement strand
CTACCCAATTACCTTATTCTTATTTTGTGTTCGTTTCACCCTAAAGCAGGTTGAAACGAACAGACCTAACGTTCTTTCACTGGTATTGGTTTTAGGGGGTATATACAATGGCAAAAGTCATACGAGCCAAAGATGTTTCTCTCCGTGAGCTGGAAATTAACTTTAACCTCACGCTCGAAAAATCGCGGGAGTTTTTTGATGAATGGCGTGAGGGACGGTCAAAAACGGATTTGTTAACCGAGATAGAGCGGCAGCAATTGAATCGGATTCAAGAGGGCTATCTAAACCTGATACGTTACCCGCCGCTGCTGGAAGAACCCATCAAAATGGTCATTTTGTCACCACTTCTCCATCTTGCAGGGTACTATCTGGAACCATTCCATCTACAGTCTGAGTACTCAGTTCGTATCACGAGTGAGGACGATGAGGTCACGATTGAAGGCAAAATTGACTTTCTGCTGTTGACTGAACAGTTTTGGTTTATGGTGATTGAATCCAAACGGGCGACATTCTCTATTGAGGCGGGGCTGTCGCAAATTTTGGCCTATCTTTTAGCCAACCCCCATCAAGAAAAACCCTGCTATGGTCTGATTACAACTGGCGGTAGTTTTGTTTTTTTGAAATTTGTGTACGATGCCGTACCACGTTACAGCCTGTCTAAGAGTTTTGAGATACGTTATCCAGACAATGAGTTTTATCAAGTTTTGGCAATTTTAAAATATTTAGTTGAGAAATAAACATAAGAAGTCCGACTTTTTGAAAAAGTCGGACTTCTACATACTATGAATCAAGAAACATATGGCAAATAATCAACCAAATCAACAAATCGAACAATTACGCGACACTATCCGACAACATCAATACAATTACTACATGCTAGATGCACCGACCATCAGCGACGCCGAGTTTGACGCGCTCTTCCGCGAGCTACAGCGGTTGGAGGCCGAGCATCCCGACTATCCGCGCGAGGACAGCCCTACGCAGCGCGTTGGCGGCGTCATCATTGACCGCTTTGAGAAGACGCAGCACCCCGCACCCATGCTCAGTCTTGCCAACGCCTTTAACATGGAGGACCTTCACTCATGGCGAGAGCGGCTCAAGCGCATGTTACCCGAAACACGACATGGGGAATTGTCCTATGTGGCTGAACCCAAGTTCGACGGGTTGACGGTGGTGTTACACTATGAACAGGGACAGTTTACACTGGGGGCAACACGGGGTGATGGCGAGTTTGGCGAGAACATCACGGCCAATCTGCGCACAGTCAATAAGCTGCCCCTGCGTATTCCGGTCAGTATTCCCGCCAACAATGTTGACGGAACAGACCTAGCCGCACCGACTCGTCTGGTCGTGCGGGGTGAGGCATATGTAGACAAAGCCGATTTTGAACGCTTTAACGAGGAGCAGGCGGCACAGGAGGGGCGTACCTATGCCAATCCACGCAACTTTGCGGCGGGCAGTCTGCGCCAGTTGGACAGCACGACGACGGCGACACGCCCAATTAAGATGTGGGTCTATCAAGCGTTGATTTTTGCGCAGGATGGCGAAACACCGCTGGGACATTACGAGAGTCTGCAGATGCTCAAACAGCTAGGGTTGCCCGTCTGTGATGACATTGCACACTTTACCGATGATGAGTTTGACGCCTTGGTTGCGCATGTCAACGACTTTGACCAGCGGCGTCATGACCTGCCCTATGAGGTTGATGGGCTAGTGGTCAAGGTGAACAGTCTTTCATTGCAGCAGTTACTGGGCTTTACAGGCAAGGACCCACGTTGGGCGGTAGCTTATAAATTTGCCAGCGAAGAGGCGATTACCAAACTGGAAGCGGTGGTGATTAACGTCGGGCGCACGGGTGCGGTGACACCCAATGCCGTGTTGGAACCTGTCTCGCTGGGTGGCGTCGTCGTGCGCAATGCCACGCTCCACAACGAAGACTACATCCGCGAACTCGACATCCGCATTGGGGACCAAGTGGTGATCAAACGGGCGGGCGAGGTCATCCCCAAGGTGTTGCGGCCACTGGTCGATGTGCGTGATGGCAGCGAGCAGGTGTGGCAGATGCCAACCGCTTGTCCCGAATGTAGCCAGCCGCTGGTGCGTCCAGAAGGTGAAGCCGCAACCTATTGCCTGAACAGTGCCTGCCCAGAACGGCTGGTGCGCTCGGTCGAGCATTTTGTCTCGCGCATTGCAATGGACATTGAAGGTTTTGGCATCAGGCAAGCCGAGTTGTTTGTCGAGCAGGGCTACATCAAAGACTTGGCCGATGTCTATTACCTGCCTTGGTTTGAGATTATGCAACTCGAAGGCTATAAAGAAAAGCGGGTACGTAATCTTTACTTTGGTGTATCGGCCAGCAAATCACAGCCCGTGCATCGCTTCTTGACAGGGTTGGGCATTCGCTTTGTCGGCGCAGGTGTGGCCGAACTGTTGATGGAAGAGTATGAGAGCATTGACCAACTGATGCGCGCTTCGGCTGACGATCTGAACGCCATCGAAGGCATCGGCCCCAAAATCGCCGAGAGCATCGTCCAACACTTCTCGCTTGTCCTCAACCGTAACCTTGTGCGAAAATTTGGCGCGGCGGGTGTCAAGCTCAATCAGGCCAAGTCTGTGCAGGATCAACTGGCGGCTGCGGAGGCGGGTGAAACCGAGACGGAGATAGCTGGTCCTGCGCTGGATGGCTTCACCTTTGTGGTCACGGGAACGTTGCCGACGCTCGGTCGTGATGCCGCCAAGACGCTGATTCAGGCCAATGGCGGCAAGGTGACGGGCAGTGTGAGCAAAAAGACGAGCTATTTGCTGGCGGGTGAAAAGGCAGGGAGTAAGCTCAAAAAGGCACAGGATTTGGGGGTGACAGTTTTGAGTGAGGATGATTTAATGGTGATGTTGGAGTCGTAGTTGTATAGTTGGGACCTCCGGTAGGTGTTCAATTTTTCCAAAAAT
>JBCCFC010001421.1:0-2946 GCA_039029935.1 Chloroflexota bacterium | reverse complement strand
GTGACTCAATATAAACACAAGCAACGGTGAAAGTGCGCTGCGGTTCAGCTTTTTCTACATTCGGAACACGCCATAGTTTGTCTCAGGAATTGGTGCATTGAGACAGGCGGACAATGCCAGCCCCAGCACCTGTCGTGTTTCGGCGGGATCAATGATGCCATCATCCCATAGCCGCGCTGTGGCGTAGTAGGGATGGCCTTGGCTCTCAAATTGGTCAAGCGTTGGTGCGCGGAAAGCATCCTGCTGTTCAGGCGTCATCAACGGCTCGCCTCGGCGCGCCAGTTGATCCTGCTTCACGGTCAACAACACGTTGGCAGCCTGTTCTGCCCCCATCGTGCCAATACGAGCGTTCGGCCACATCCACAGAAAGCGCGGCGAGTAGGCACGGCCACACATGCCATAGTTGCCCGCACCGAAAGAACCGCCAATCAACACAGTGAGCTTGGGGACCTGGGCGTTGGCGACGGCATGAACCAATTTGGCTCCATCCCGCGCAATGCCACCAGTCTCATAGGCTTTACCAACCATAAAGCCTGTAATGTTTTGTAGGAAAAGCAAAGGTATCTTGCGTGTGGTACAGAGTTCGACAAAGTGTGCGCCTTTGAGCGCAGATTCGCTAAAGAGGATACCATTGTTGGCGATGATGCCGATGGGATAGCCATGCAGATGGGCAAAACCGCAGACGAGTGTTTCGCCATAACGTTGTTTAAACTCGCGCAGACGACTGCCATCCACAAGCCGTGCAATCACCTCACGCACATCATAGCCGACGCGGAAAGTGCTAGGAATCACGCCATAGAGTTCGGTAGGGTCATAGAGCGGCTCTTCGGGCGGATGGACATCTAGGTCAACTTGTTTACGTGTGTTCAGCGTTGCCACAATATTACGCACGATTTCGAGCGCATGGGCATCATCCTCGGCAAAGTGGTCGGCCACACCAGAGACACGTGTATGCACATCCGCCCCCCCTAGTTCTTCAGCCGTTACATCCTCGCCTGTCGCCGCTTTCACCAATGGTGGACCACCGAGAAAAATCGTGCCTGTGCCTTTGACAATCACAGCCTCATCGCTCATGGCTGGCACATAGGCCCCACCCGCTGTGCATGATCCCATGACCGCCGCTATTTGGGGGATCCCCAGCGCACTCATGGTCGCTTGGTTATAAAAGATGCGGCCAAAATCATCGACATCGGGAAAGACTTCATCCTGTAAAGGTAGAAACGCACCACCCGAATCGACCAAGTAGATACAGGGCAGATGATTCTCTAAGGCGACTTGCTGGGCGCGTAGATGTTTCTTGACCGTCATGGGGTAATAGGTCCCGCCCTTGACAGTGGCGTCGTTGGCGACAATCAGACATTCACGCCCAGAAATGCGACCAATGCCTGTGACAATACCTGCGCTGGGTGCATCACCATTGTAGAGCGCCCATGCAGCCAGTGATGATAACTCCAAAAAGGGCGAGCCTGGATCAAGCAGTTGGTCGATACGATCGCGGACAAAGAGCTTACCTCGGCTGCGATGACGCTCTTGATATTTGGGACCGCCCCCTTGTCTGATTTGGGCTGTATGCTTGTGGAGTTCTGCTGCTAACGCTTGATTATGGGTGTAATTTTCTTGAAATTCGGTGCTGCTTGGATTGATGGCTGAATGAATGATATTCATAGTGACTTTCTGTCAAAAAAGTTCAAATGGTTTGTGTAGATTTGGTCATCATTGATTTGCCGCTTATTATCTGCGAGATTCCCCTTTCCGTCAAACTATTCCTTCTCTGCACACCGAAACAACCGCTGCGTCTCGCTCAACATCACTTCCTCTAGGCCAAAAAATGGCACTGGATTATAGGTGTTGTCGATGAGACTTTCGTTGGCATAGGAGCCGTCGGCGTTGGATTTGGCAATGGAGAAGTGAAGGTGTAATCCGGTGAAGCCTGTACGACTACCAGACCAGTTGCCTTGGTAGCCTATGACGGTTCCTGCCTCGACAAAAACATCATAGGTTCCTTGTGGGAAATCAGGTGCAATATAGGATGTCTCACCATCAGCAGAGGCCATGTGGGTGTAGTATGTCCAGATTTGTTCATCTTCAACAAGTATATTCTCTGCATGTGCGCGTTGTGCATTAGTCAACGTGTCCAGAAAATTGGGATGACGAATAATGATCGTACTTTTCCAAGTCGCTTCACGGGTGAGATAGCCATCATGCGCTGCGACGATGGGGGTTACATTGTTTTCTCGATCTGGGCTGAAGATGTCCAGCCCACTGTGGCGATGCCCTGGATAGAAGCTATCATCCCACACAAAGCCAATATAGCCGCTGGTGGGTAACATCATGGGCGCGTCAGGACAGCGTGTACCCCCATCTACACTCCATTCGGGTAGCTCGTTGACATTGCCAAACCAGTGTAGGAGTTGGCTGGTTTGTTGCATGGTTTCTGGCGAGCGGGTATAGATGCGCCAGAGATAGATTGCCCCTAGCAGACCGATGACAACAAAGAGTATGGCAAGTACGCCTAAAATATAGTTTCGCTTCATAGATTTTTGTTTTCCTATTCTGTAAGAATGCTGCAACTCAACCTGTTCTACCTGCGTAAAGTGGATCAGGCACAACACATAACAAAAGTCCCTCTGCATCTTTTTTATATGGCTGTAGCATTCCGCTAATTTATTTGCAGTGTGTTGTTTTTTCTACTAAAATAAACTGTCGTCTTTGGGCGTCAATGTCAGCGGGTATTTGAAGGCATCATCAAATTAGATTCTGGAGGATAGAAACATGGGTAGTATTATTTACAACGTGATTATTGGTGGCGTAGCTGGCTGGTTGGGTAGCAAGATTATGGGCAAGGACAGCAGCCTGCTTCGCAATATCATCATTGGTATTTTAGGGTCATTTGCAGGCAGCATTGGTCTGGGTTTGATCGGACTGTCGTTTGGCAGTGGGATCATC
>JBCCFC010001420.1:0-2958 GCA_039029935.1 Chloroflexota bacterium | reverse complement strand
CTGAACGAAATAGCTCTTTGAAACTCATCATCTGGCGATCGCGAAGCGCCTGAATGAACCGGTACATGAATGTTCCTCGGCGATGTTGGCAGGATATTTGGCATTGCGCAATGCCCAGCCGCTGAGAAAATTGCCATCCGCATCGACCGCACCATTGGCATTGCGATCCCAGGGGTTTTCATTGTCATAGCCCAAGCTGCGCAGCCATTGATTGTAGTGTAGGTCTGGCGGCGTAATCGGGTCAGGGTGCATCCCATCGTCTAGCCACACAGGGTCAAACCCAGCATACCAGAGATGTTGACCCAAGTTTGAATCTGGGTCAATGCCAAGCCGTGCCATTTCGCTGTGATTGGGCATCATGTGGACTTTGCCCACGACAGCGGTGTGTAATGCTAAGTCTTGTAGATACGTCTCGCCCAGATAATCGCCAATGGTCAATTCATCGACACGGAGTGGTGCGCTGTTGACCATTGAGCCATGCGAGAAGAGATAACGTCCTGTATAGATGCAACTGCGTGAGGGGCCACAGAGGGGAGACTGCACAAAGGCATTCTCAAAGCGAACACCGCGTGATGCAAGTCGGTCAATATTGGGTGTATGCAGATGTGGATGACCCGCACAGGAGAGATAGTCCCAGCGGAGTTGGTCGCACATGATGAATAGGATATTTTTTGGTGTACTCATAGTTGGTATGTCAGTGTACGGTAGGTCGGTATTCAGTAGGTCGGTAAGCGGCCACAGAATACTGACCTACCGACCTACTGACGCACCGATTACCTTCAGCCCAGCCCTAGCCTTGTAAAAATCGCCTTCGCTTCTCTGTCCATCTTGGCCGCTTCCGCTAGCCGCCCTTGGCTGCGTGTGTAGGTGGCCCAATCTTGCAGCACCCGCGCCTTTTCAACATCAATACCGACATCATCAAAAATTTGGACACTCCGTTCAAAGCAACGAATCGGGTCTTGATCTAGTTGGGTATTCGCCGCTGATACGTCTATGGGATCGAAGAATGGGTCCTGCTGCGCTTGCACATTGAGCTTTGCCAATACATACCACGAGAACCCAAGTGCCTCTTGCAGTCCCGTTGTCTCGCCCAACGTAAATGCCTGCGCAACAGCGTCATATGCCTCATCCAGTTTACCCTGTCCTGTCAATGATTGCGCCAGCATAGTATAGGTGGAAGGAAGGCCAAACCAGCCTGATCCCTGCATCCGTTGAAGAATTTGACGCAGATTTGGCTCGGCTTGTTCATAGTTGCCGAGCTCGGTTTGGGTCATTGCCAAGTTAAACAGATTGAGGACCTCGGTATCACGGTCGCCAATATCCTGTGTGATCGCCAGCGCGCGTTGAAAAAATTCGGCGGCTTCGGCGTGGTTGCCAAGATCGGAAACCGCTTTGCCCAAATTGCTAAAGACAGAGGCCACCGCTTGGCGATTGCCCCGCTGTTCAAACAACATACTGGCCTCATGAAAACACGCGACCCCTTCATCGGTGCGACTGGTTGCGAGATAGATCAAGCCAAGGACATTTTGGCTGCGTGCAATGGTCTCTTGATTCTCAATATGCCGACTCAAGGACAATGCCTGCTGAAGCCACTTTGCAGCCTCGCGGTTGCGTCCCAGCCGATAGTTTGCCAATCCCTTATAGATGAGGCTCCACGCCAACGTCGTACCCTGGTCAAAGTCTATCTGCACATTCGCCTGCACACCTGTTTGACGCTGATGATTCACCATTTCTAACAATGACAGGGCGGGTCCCGTCATCTGTTGTTTGAGCAGGGTTTCCGCTTTGATCGCACTCTCCATGCTGGCGTCATGATTCCCTGTTCGATCTTGTGCCAAGCTCAGACCATTCCAAGCCCGCGCCTCGGCCTGTATATCTTGATTTCGCATGGCTATGCGAACCATGCGTTCATAAACCTGAATCGCTTCGTCATACTCGGACTGCCAACAGAGCATCTCTCCCAGCCCGTCATAGAAAACGAGACGATATGTTGCAATCGTCCGTTCATCAGCCTCACTCTCGTCTAATAGTGTCAGTGCCTTCTCAAAATGGGTAATCGCTGTTTCGGGTGCATAGATGGTACGGTCATGTTGAGCCGCCCGTCCATACCAACGCGCCGCCTGCATCGCCCTTTTCCCATGCTCATAGTGGTATCCAATCCACTCGGCGAAACGCTGTGCATTGTCACCACTCTGTGCCACCAGCCACTCGGCCACTTGTAGATGATAACGAGGGCGAGCACGCATGAGGACACTTTCATAGGTGACTTGATGCAAAATGGAGTGATGGAAGACATATTCTAGCTGATTGCGAAAGACGGCTTTCTCTTGCAAATAGGCCAACTCCTTGTCCTGTAATTGAGAGAGGACGCGCTGATTAGGCGTGTCAATCTCCGCCTGAAGCGCATGGTCGGAAACAGAAGCGACCTGCCCCACCGCACCGGACCAGAAAATACGTCCAACGATGGATGCATATTGGAGGAGGGTGCGCTCGTGGGTTGGCAGCTTGTCCAATCTGGCCTGGAGCAGCGCAGTCAGAGTCGGTGGAATCTTTACATCTTGTAGTCGTTGCAGTTGGACTTCCCATAAGCCATCTGTCTGTGCCTCAGTACTCATCCGCGTGGCACTGTTCACAGACATAATTACCTCATCTTCCAACAACATTTTGAGCAATTCTTCGATGTAAAAGGGATTACCCTCCGTATTATTGATAAAAATCTCATATAACTCCTCGGGGATGTGTGTGGCATTATGTAGAATTTCCGTTACCAACATACGGGTTTCATCCATCGACAGGGGGTCAAGCTCAATATTCACGCCAACAGCTTTGTGGAGTGGGATTGAACCATCCTCAGACACCCATGCCTGCCCCCAATTTGGCAAAGACTCGTACAACGTGGGGCGAGCCAACATCAGCACCATCATTGGCAGATTGGCACATTCAACGGCCACATACTCG
>JBCCFC010001419.1:0-2984 GCA_039029935.1 Chloroflexota bacterium | reverse complement strand
GGATACTAGAAATCACTCTAAACAGACCCCGCAAATATAATGCGCTTACCAAACAGGTTGCCAATGAGCTACTTGTGGCATTTGAAATGGCAGCAACGGATGATGCTATCCGCTGTGTGTTGTTGACGGGGGCAGGGAAAGGGTTTTGCTCTGGGCAAGATTTAAGTGAAGCACAGAAACGCCCAGTAGGGTTTGACTTTGCGGGCAATCTCGAAGCAACCTATAACCAAGTGGTACGTGTGATGCAAAATCTGCCCAAACCCATTGTCGGTGCGATCAACGGTGCAGCCGCAGGTGCAGGGTTTGGGCTGGCCTTGGCAACAGACATCCGCTATCTATCCGACCAAGCGAAATTTATCCCCGCCTTTGTAGGCATCGGTCTTGGCCCCGACACAGGTGTCAGCTACTGGCTCCCCCGTCTCATCGGTCCAGCACGGGCCGCGGCTATTCTCTTTGCGAACAAACGAATTGGTGCGGAAGAAGCGGTTGCGATGGGGCTTGCCAATGAGGTCTTTCCACATGACAGCCATTTGGCAGAGGCACGTCAATTTGCTCAACAATTGGCCGCAGGTGCAACGCTGGCGATTGGGTTAACTAAGCAGGTGTTGGGTCAATCACTGGTCTCCTCGTTTGATGAGCAGTTGACCCATGAGGCACAAAATCAACAGATTGTGGGGCATTCGGCTGATTACCGAGAAGGCACCACTGCTTTTCGCGAAAAACGGAAGCCAATTTTTCAGGGGAAATGAGCATTGAAGTTTAGGGTCCTATGCACCAAAAAAATTTGTCGATTCCCTCCAGACCCACTAAACTATGGACAATCATTATACTAACCGTAAACACACGGGATTATCAACCGTTTCATATTGATAAATGGAGTACAAACTATGGTTGACACTGGCGTCAATTTTACATTAACCAAAGAGCAGACGATGATTCGTGACTTGGCTCGCGATTTTGCACGCAACGAGATCGCACCCAAAGCCGAGCATTATGACCAAACGCATGAGTACCCTTGGCCGTTGGTGAAGCAGGCACAGGAGATGGGTTTCACGACCATGAACATCCCCGAAGAGTATGGGGGCATGGGGCTGAATTTGTTTGAGGAGTGTATGGTCGCTGAGGAAATCGCATGGGGGTGTACGGGTGTTGGCACCAACATTGCGGTAGCAGGGCTGGGTATGTTACCGATTCTGGTCGCTGGATCAGAAGAGCAGAAACATGAGTATGCTGGGCGTATGATTGATGGGCAGATGTGTGCTTATTGTTTGACCGAGCCAGAAGCGGGATCGGATGTAGCGGGTATCAAGACAACAGCGGTCAAGCGTGGTGACAAGTACATTCTCAACGGCAGCAAGACCTTTATCTCTGGCGCAACCGTTGCCAATTTCTACACCGTCTTTGCCTATACAGATCCAGAGAAACGACGCAAGGGTATCAGTTGCTTTGTGGTGGACCGTGACTGGGCAGGTGTTAGCACGGGGCAGCCGTTTAAGAAGATGGGGCAACATGCATCGGATACAGCCGAGGTCATCTTTGAGGATGTCGAAGTGCCAGCCACACACATCTTGGGACCAGAGGAGACGGGCTTTTTGACCGCTATGCAGGTCTTTGATCGCAGTCGTCCGCCAACATCAGCAGGGGCAGTGGGCTTGGCGCAGCGGGCAATGGATGAGGCCATCCAGTATGCCAAGGAACGGAAGACAATGGGTCAACCGATTTGGCAGCATCAAGCGATTGGGCATCTGATCGCGGATATGGCAATGGATGTGGAAGCGGCGCGTCTCTTGGTGTGGAAAGCAGCCTGGGCTGTCGATGCAGGGCAACGCAACACAGCGGTGTCAGCCTTTGCCAAGGCCTTTGCTGCAGACAAGGCCATGAAGATTGCAACGGATGCAGTGCAGGTCTTTGGCGGTTATGGTTTCATGTCCGAGTATCCGGTTGAGAAGTTGATGCGTGATGCCAAGATTTACCAGATTTATGAAGGAACAAGTCAGATTCAGCGTAATATTATTGTGCGGGAGTTGTTTCGGGGATAAAGGTTGAAGAGTTGAAGGGTTGAAGGGTTGAAGAGTTGAAGACTGCTGTTCAGACACTATTTACCCATCACATTTTTTCAACCGATTCATATAATATTGAAAATAAAACAGGCATCTTGTTTATTGCGGGCAAGATGCCTGTTTTATTTTTGGTATCTGCGAATTGGTAAATCTTAACGCCACTCTGCCTTGTTCTCATCGAACTCTTAATCTACGCTGTTATCCTAAATGTCTGAACCGACTTTTGGTAAAAACAGGGGCAAGTATGAGAATTTTACTGGTTGAAGATGAGATGGGCATTGCCAAATTTGTCCACCAAGGGCTGACCGAGAGCAACTATGCCGTCGATGTGGCCTATGATGGGCTGAGTGGGCTTGAATATGCACGTTCTGTTGACTATGATGTGTTGATTTTGGACATCATGTTGCCACAGATGAATGGGCTGGACCTGTTGCGGGAGCTACGGAGACAAGGCTATCAGACGCCTACATTGATGCTAACCGCGCGCGACACGATTGATGATCGTGTGGATGGACTAGACGCGGGGGCTGATGACTACCTCGTCAAACCTTTTGCTTTCCCTGAACTACTGGCGCGGGTACGTGCTCTGCTTCGGCGCCCACCCTTGCAAACGGGTACAACCCTTGGCATCGCCGACCTAGAGATGGACACCGCTCGTCATCAAGTCCGGCGTGGTGACAAGCTGATTGACCTCAGTCCCCGTGAATTTGCCATTCTTGAATATCTACTGCGTCATCCAGATCAAGTACTGACACGGACGCAAATTGGTGAGCATGTATGGAACTTCGATTTCTACAATGAATCCAATGTTGTCGATGTCTATATCGGCTATCTGCGTCGTAAAGTTGACAAAGGGTTTGATGTTGCGCTGATTCACACGGTTCGCGGTGTGGGGTATCGGTTGGGGATGTGATAGTGTGATGG
>JBCCFC010001418.1:0-3001 GCA_039029935.1 Chloroflexota bacterium | reverse complement strand
TAATATTATGCAATGTAGTTGTAGTTATTCCAAAGGACAGTATGGATAGTTTACTACAAGAAATTAAATACCTAATCCAATCAGCTCGCAAAGCGGCTGTTCAATCCGTTGATTTACTTCAAGTGGTGACGAATTTTGAGCTCGGTCGTCGCATTGTTGAGTTTGAGCAGGGTGGAGCTGATAGAGCTGAATATGGAAAGACATTAATTCACGATTTATCTCAACAATTAACACAATCATTAGGACGTGGATTTTCAAAGAGCAATCTTGAATATATGCGTCGATTTTACCAGTCATATCAAAGTCGATTTCCTGAAATTGCCCAGACACTGTCTGGGCAATTGGATAAAGACCAGTCATCACTGACTCCTTATCAAATTATGTCAAAGATGAATGCGATGTCTACAAAATTCAGTCTAAGCTGGTCTCATTACATTTTCCTGCTATATGTCAACTACTTTGATCGTAAAGTCAAGCTAGACGATGAAAACTCAACGGTAGGTATTATCCTTTGCATGAAGAAAAATGATGCATTGGTGGAAATCACGTTGCCCCTGGAAAGCAACATTCATGCTTCTGAATATCAGCTTTATCTACCCAATAAAGAAGAACTCGAACAAAAATTGCTAGAATGGACAGCAAATATCTAAAGTATCACAAGGAGAAACTACCATGTCAACAACCAACAAAACCATCGGCTTTGGCATTCTGGGCGCAGGCATGATCGCCAATTTCCACAAGATGGCAGTCGAGTCCAATGCCGATATTGGGGCCAAGATGGTCGCCATTGGACATTACAACCCAGAGCGATTTGATGCCATTAGCGAGGAGTTTGGCCTGCCCTGTATGAGCGAGGCTGACTTATTGGCACACCCTGACATTGATGTCATCTGTCTGTGTACACCAAGTGGTCAGCATCCAGCGCAGACGATTGCTGCGGCCAAAGCAGGCAAACATGTGATTGTCGAGAAGCCGATTGCGCTCAACTTGGCCGATGCGGATGCCATGATTGCGGCATGTGAAGAGGCCGGGGTCAAGCTAGGCGTTGCGCTCCAACGTCGTGCCGAGCCTCATTTCCAGCGTGTATACAGTGCCATCGAAGCGGGTGACTTTGGTGAGCTTACACTGGGGTCTGTGTTGATCCCCTATCACCGCCCACAGGCATATTATGATCAAGCCGAGTGGCGTGGCACATGGGATTTGGATGGCGGTGGTGTCCTCATGAACCAAGGTGTTCACTTGGTGGATTTGTTGGTCTGGTTTATGGGTGATCCAGTGGAGACAAAAGCCTTCGCCCAAACAGCCAAACGTGATATTGAAGTCGAAGACCTTGCTGCGGCGACCATGCGCTTTGAAAATGGTGGCTATGCAACAATTACGGCGACAACAACAACCGATCCCGGTTTTCCGCATCGTGTCGAAATTTATGGGACAAAGGGTGGTGTGCAAATCGAGGGCGATGTTATCTCACAGTGGCTGCTGGCAAATCCCGATGAGGCACAAGTGGAGCCGTTTGTCTCCGATGAGGTAGCGGAGGCGGGGGCAGCCAGCGACCCACGTGGTATCAAGGCCACAGGCCACATCAACATTTTCCGTGATTTTATCGAATGTCTGCGTGAAGATCGTCCGCCAGCGATTGATGGAGCCGAGGGGCGTCGTAGCTTGGCGGCTGTTTTGCAGGTGTATGAAGCTGCGGGGATTCGGTAGAGCGGTATTCGGTAGCCCAGTATTCAGTAAGTCGGTATTCAGTAGGCCAGTAACACAGATTGGTAATCTGTGACACAATCGTAGGAACAAGTAGAGATAACAGTAATCAAGGAGAAAACCAATATGACCAATCGTGCAGATGGGATGAACTATGCCCCACAAGGCAAGCCTGATCCAGTGGTTGAAAAGGGTGAGTTTCGTTTTGCGGCAGCGGCATTGGATCACGGTCATATCTACGGCCAGTGCAATGGGCTGTTGGAAGCAGGCGCAGAACTAGCATGGGTCTATGACCCTGATCCCAATAAGGTGGCAGCGTTCAAAAACCAGCATCCTGATGTGCCTGTTGCCGAGAGCATTGACCAAATTCTTGCAGATGAATCGATTCACATGGTGGCGGCAGCGGCGATTCCCTGTGATCGCGGTCCACTTGGTGTGCGTGTGATGAATGCGGGCAAGGATTACTTTACAGATAAGACACCCTTTACGACACTGGACCAGTTGGCAGAGGCCCGTGCGACTGTCGAAACCACTGGCAAAAAATATATGGTCTATTACAGTGAACGGCTCCATGTCGAGAGTGGCGTCTTTGCAGGCGATTTGATTGCCGATGGTGCTATCGGGAAAGTCATTCAAGTGCTTGGTTTGGGGCCACATCGACTCAGCAAGCCTTCTCGCCCAGCATGGTTCTTCGAGATGGAAAAGTATGGGGGCATTCTCTGTGATATCGGTAGTCACCAAATTGAACAGTTCCTCTTTTATAGTGGTGCTCAGGATGCCACAGTCACCAATGCGGCTGTTGCCAACTACAACAACCCAGATACACCGGAGTTAGAGGATTTTGGCGAGGCCAGTCTGGTGGCTGACAATGGCTGCTCTAACTATTTCCGCGTTGATTGGTTTACACCGAATGGGCTCAACACATGGGGTGATGGGCGCACCCTGATTTTGGGGACCGAGGGGTATATCGAGATGCGCAAATATACAGACATTGGCCGTGACCTTGCAGGAGATCAACTGTATTTGGTCAACAACGATGGCATGCAGCATATGTCCTTGTCAGGCAAAGTCGGCTATCCTTTCTTTGGACAACTCATCTTAGATTGTCTTAACCGCACTGAGAATGCGATGACGCAAGAACATGCATTTAAAGCGGCTGAATTGTGTTTAAAAGCGCAGAATGCTGCTGTCAAGATTGCTTAATTGGTGTTTTTTTGTAGGGGTGAGATAGGTAGTAAACCGTATTGTAGGGGCGTACCCTTGCGGTCGCCCATGTTCGGACATGGGCGACCGCAAG
>JBCCFC010001417.1:0-3008 GCA_039029935.1 Chloroflexota bacterium | reverse complement strand
GACAGTATCGCAGGTTGTTTCCCTGCAACACAGATTGGCAATCTGTGTTACTGGGTCGCTGTCCTCATCGGCTCTCGCACGACCAATTGCCAGTATCGCAGGTTGTTTACCTGCGACACAGATTGCCAATCTGTGTTACTGTGGTCGCTGTCCTCATCGGCTCTCGTACGACCAATTGCCAGTATCGCAGGTTGTTTACCTGCGACACAGATAGGCAATCTGTGTTACTGGGTCACTGTCCTCATCGGCTCTCATACGACCAATTGCCAGTATTGCAGGTTGTTTACCTGCGCCACAGATTGGCAATCTGTGCTACTGGATCACCGTTTCCATCGACTCGCACATTACCAACGCAATCAATTCCACATCTGCCTCAGTCAAGTTCAACGGAATACGCATGTCAAACAGCCCACGCATCACGTGATCGGTCTGCGGCAACTCGACTTGCTCGGCGCGGTAGGCCCAGTGTGGATAGCGACTGGTGAAGCCCAACGCTTCATCACGGCCAAACCACTTGAGGTGGACACCGCGTTCATCACAGGCTTCTTGGAAGGCAATCATCTGTGCATCAGCAAGATCAATGATGGTAAACTGGATTGAACTTGCCACAAACTGCTCGCTGGGGCCACGCTCCGGTAGCTGAATGTGCGGAATTTCGGCAAAGCGTTCGGCCAGTTGTGTATATAGTTGGTTCCACAATTCACCGCGCTCGGTCATCAGTGCCAGTTGGGGACGCAACATCGCTGCGGATAAGCTCGACATACGCATACTAAAGTTGGGGATGACAGCCTTCCAGCGGTCAAAGACTTCGGGTTCGGGTCGTGCGCCATGTTGATGATAGAGCATGTAGCTGCCCGAATAAAGGATGGCTTTGGCGGCGATATCCTCGTCATTGGTGACAAGCAGCCCACCTTCACCGGAATTGATATGCTTGAATGTCTGTGTACTAAAGCAGCTTACCGCACCAAATGTGCCAGTCCACCGCCCATTCCAGCTTGCACCCATCGTGTGCGCACAGTCCTCGATCACGGTCAACCCCAGTTCTTGACAGAGCGCGCTCAATGCTTCCATATCAACAATGTGACCACGCATGTGTGAGAGCATCAGGTATTTTGCACCGGATTCGGTGGCTTTGATGCGTAGGTCATCCAAGTCAATCGTATAATCGTCGCTCACTTCGACCAGCACAGGTTCTGCGCCACAGTGGGCTATAGAGCCCGGGACAGGCGCAAGCGTGAACGCATTCATCAGCACCTTGTCGCCATGTTGCACACCCGCACTTTTCAACGCCACAAAAAGCGCACAGCCACATGAATTCAGCCCAACGGCATAGCGCATCCCCATGTAGTCTGCGAACTCGCGCTCCAGTGCCATCACCTCCATCTCCTCACCCTTGACTTCGCCATAGCGATGGAGCCGACCGCTTTGCATCAACTGCACCGCGCGCTCAATGCCCGCATCGGGAATCGGGTCGGGAGTGCTGAGGTCTTTGGTAAAGATTGTTTTTGACATGATTATTCCTTATACTTCTCAACCCGAATATCACTCGTGCGCGCATGGGCCTCCATGCCTTCAAGCCGTGAAATACGCCCCGAAACGGGCGCAACCTCGAGTGCCGTATCTCGTGTCATGCGCTGATAGGTCAACGACTTGACAAATTTATGCACATTCAACCCACCGCTGTAGCGCGCCGCCTTCTTGGTTGGTAAGATATGGTTTGGTCCAGAACACTTGTCACCAAAGGCCACCGTTGTCTCTTCCCCCAAGAATAGCGAGCCATAGTTGCGTAGATTCGCTAGCCACCAGTCCAAGTCCTCAGCTTGCACATGCAGATGCTCCGGTGCGTAGCCATCGCTCAACTGGCAGGCTTCCTCTCGGCTCTCCGCAACCACAACCTCGGCATAGTCACGCCATGCTGCCGTTGCTGCTGATTTGGGCACATCGGGCAGTTGCTCAATCACACCCGGAACTAAGTTCAACACCTGTTGTCCAATGCCCTCATCCAACGTCACCAGCCACACGGGGGAATCGGGGCCATGTTCGGCCTGTCCCACCAAATCAGAGGCGATGATGGCAGGGTCGGCGTGTTCATCAGCGATAATTAACGACTCGGTGGGACCCGCCAACACATCAATGCCCACACGCCCAAAGAGGATGCGCTTGGCCTCAGCGACAAAGCGATTGCCAGGACCGACGATGATATCGGCTTCATGCCCTGTGAACAATCCATAGGCAAGTGCCGCAACCCCCTGTACACCACCCAGTGCCAGAATCGTGTCACAACCGCAAAGGTCCATGGCATAGAGGATGCCCGGATGGATGCCACCGACAGAATCCGTGTTGGGGTTGGCAGGTGTGGAGGCGATCACATGCTCAACGCCAGCGACCCGTGCTGTCGTGATGCTCATGATAGCGGAGGCCACATGGGCATAACGTCCCCCTGGCACATAGCAACCCGCTGTGGTCACGGGAACCAATCGCTGCCCTGCGACCAGCCCATCCATCAGCGTGACCTCAAATTCTTGTATCGAGTCGCGCTGCGCTGTCGCAAAATCTCGCACCCGCTGATGCGCAAATTGGATATCAGATTTGAGGCTTTCGGGCAGCGTATTGATGGCTGCGTCGATGGTGGCACGGGGGACCACGATGTCATCGGTCCAGCCGTCTAACTCGGCAGCAAATTGCTTGGCCGCTTCTTCACGCCCCTCGGCTAGGGTTGTCAACATAGATTGTACACGCTCATACGTACTGCTGTCATTGCTAGTGGCTTGTTTGGTTGCTTGTTTTAGATGGTACAAAAATGGCTCCTTATTTATTATGCTCACCCAATATCAGGACAGTGATTATATGTCGTCACCGCCCAGAAGTTTATAGATGGTGAAATCTCAAATCTATTTCTTGACAGCCATTGTACTCTCAGCGTACTATAGTTGTCCAAACGGCATTGCTTTGATGCCGAAAACATATCATACAATCAAAGTCAGGAAATAATCGTTTATGACAGATGT
>JBCCFC010001416.1:0-3013 GCA_039029935.1 Chloroflexota bacterium | reverse complement strand
GCTATTCACAACAATGTCAAAAATGCATTAGAAAATGACGGTTGGAATATTACAGCAGACCCATATCGTATTCGATACAAAGATGCGCTCTTGGAAGCGGACATGAAAGCAGAGAAGCTCATTCTTGCCACCCGCGAAAATCATAGTGTGATTATTGAAGTCAAAAGTTTTCTCTCACAATCATTTATTCATGAATTCATTCAAGCATGTGGCCAATATCAAGCCTATGCCTTTCTGTTGGATAAGAGTGATCAAGCAGAAAAAGTCTATATGGCCGTCAGTCTTGATGTGTATGAAAGTGAGTTTTCCAGAGAGTCCATCCAAGTATTGCGTGATCATTTTAAGGTTCATTTGCTTATTATTGATATCATACAGGAGGCGATTGTCGAATGGATAGAGTACAAAGAGTAGAGCAATATCGCAGTATCATTAAGTCAGTTTTGAAGGAATATGCACGTCTATTTCATCAGAAACCAGAAGGCGTTGATGTTGTCGCTCTCTGTGATGAAAGTGTCGATACCTATGCGATTATCAATCTTGGCTGGGATGGAAACCGTCGCACAAACGTAACCTCTGTTTTGATGCGGATTATGAATGACAAAATTTGGGTCGAAGAAGATAATACGCTATATCGGTTCGTGGATGAGTTATTGGATCACGGGATTAAAAAGGACGAAATTGTACTCGCCTTTAAACCGCCATCTATTCGTCCTTATACAGAGTTTGCGGTTGCGTGATAAGGAGTGGCTTATGGCAACCATTCGTTGGGGCATCATTGGCTGTGGCGATGTCACCGAGGTGATGAGCGGTCCCGGTTTTCAAAAGGCAAAAAACTCTGCGCTGGTGGCGGTCATGCGGCGCACAGGGGAATTGGCGGCAGACTATGCCCAACGGCATCATGTCCCCAAATGGTATGACGACGCTGGCCTATTGATCAACGACCCAGAGGTGGATGCGGTCTATGTTGCCACACCACCCCATGCCCATTGTGAGTATGTCGAACAGGTGGCAGCAGCAGGCAAGCCTGTCTATGTAGAAAAGCCGATGGCGCGCTCATTTGCCGAATGTCAACGCATGATTGATGCGTGTGCTGCCGCGTCAGTCCCGCTGTGGGTGGGCTATTATCGACGGATGTTGCCCAAATTTCGTACCGTTCAAACGCTGCTCAATGAGGGCGCAATCGGAGACATACGCACGGTTGCCATGAAGTTTAGTCGTCCTGCCCCATCCAACTTGGACCCGGCCAACCTTCCTTGGCGTCTTGTCCCAGAAATTGGTGGTTCAGGTCTCTTCCGTGATATTGCCGCACATAGGCTCGACCTGCTGGATATGTTTCTTGGCCCCATCAGTCATGTCAAAGGCTTTGCGCGCAATCAAGGCGGTCACTATGCTGCCGAGGATGTCGTCATCAGCACATTCACCTTTGAATCAGGCGTAGTCGGTGTTGGCACATGGCACTTTACCAGCTTTGACAACGTTGACTTGACGGTGATTGAGGGGACCACAGGGCGCATCGAATATGCCTGCTTTGACCAAAGCCCGATTGTCCTGACGACGAGCAGTGGGCAACGACGCATTGAGTCACCCCAACCGCCGCATGTTCATCAGCCCTTAATCCAGACGATTGTTGACGAACTCAATGGTGTCGGGCGATGTCCTAGCACGGGAGAAAGTGGTGCGCGCACATCGTGGGTGATGGATCAAATGCTGGCTGATACATAAGAAGAAAACACATGTCAAACCAACAACCAATCGCCATCGTCACAGGTGGCAATCGAGGCATCGGTCTCGAAGTCTGCCGTCAACTGGCGCAACATAACCACACGGTCATTCTTGGCGCACGCGATTTTGCCAAGGGAGAGCAGGCGGCTGCGCAACTCAAGGCCAAGAACATTATTCCACGTCAACTGGATGTGAGCGACCCCGACAGCATTACGTGTTTACACGAGTGGGTATCATCTGAATTTGGCGTACTGGATGTGTTGGTGAACAATGCCGCCATCCATTATGACACATGGCAACGCGCCATCAATGCTGATTTGGCGGTAGTGCAGGAGGCCGTCGAGACCAATGTTTATGGGCCGTGGCGACTCTGCCAAACGTTTTTGCCGTTGCTGCGCAAGAGTAAACATCCACGCATTGTCCATGTCAGCAGTGGCGGCGGTGCGCTCAATGGCATGGGTGGTGGCACACCTGCGTATAGCATGACCAAGGCATCGCTCAACGCGCTGACGTTGATGTTGGCATCGGAATTACGCGCTGATGGCATCCTTGTCAACGCCATTTGCCCCGGCTGGGTGGCAACTGATATGGGTGGCTGGGGTGGTCGGCCTGTTGAGGATGGTGCGAAGGGCATTGTGTGGGCGGCGACACTGGGTGATGATGGCCCGACGGGTGGGTTCTTCCGTGATGGAGAGCGGATTGACTGGTGAGAATAAAGATGATTTGACAGTAATTTGGCAATTGAAAAAATAAATCAACAGTAGCATTTATAGAAAATTTGTGTTATCCTAGTGACGAAAACCTTGAAATCCATCCATACAATTTAGAACTCTTTAGTGAAAGGATATGATCCAAATGTCAATTCAAACCGAAATTCAAGCAGAATTGCAAAAGCTAACGCATGACTTTGACGTTTCAGTACTCTATGCCTGTGAGTCTGGAAGCCGAGCTTGGGGGTTTCCCTCCAAAGATAGCGATTATGATGTCCGTTTTGTCTACACCCATCGTCCCGAATGGTATTTGTCCATGAATTTGGAACATAAACGAGATGTCATTGAATTGCCTATCAACGATGTTCTTGATATCAATGGGTGGGATTTGCGCAAAGCACTCAAGCTCTATCGCAAGTCAAACCCACCCCTGTTGGAATGGCTTGGCTCACCCATTGTCTATAATGAACAGGGGCAACTAGCCGACAAGCTGCGAGCGTTGGCAACCCAATACTACTCACCCATCTCTTGTATGTACCACTATTTTCACATGGCGAAGGGCAATTATCGAGAGTATTTGC
>JBCCFC010001415.1:0-3015 GCA_039029935.1 Chloroflexota bacterium | reverse complement strand
GGGTTGCAAGAATCCAACGGGACCACGCTTCACCGCTTCTGCACCGACATTGCTGGTCATGATGATCACCGTATTGCGGAAATCAACGGTGCGTCCTTGCCCATCGGTCAGACGACCATCATCCATAATCTGGAGCAGTGAGTTCCAGACTTCTGGATGCGCCTTTTCGACCTCATCAAAGAGAATCACCTGATACGGTCGGCGGCGAACCTGCTCGGTCAACTGTCCACCTTGGTCATAGCCCACATAGCCCGGAGGTGCCCCAAATAGACGACTAACTGTGTGCGGGTCACGGTATTCGCTCATGTCGATACGTAACAGGGCGTCATCGTCATCAAACATAAAGGCAGCCAGTGCCCGTGCCAACTCAGTTTTACCGACACCCGTTGGCCCCAAGAAGAGGAATGTGCCAATCGGTCGGCGTGGGTCGGCCATACCACTGCGCGCACGGCGAATCGAATCGCTAATTGACTCGACGGCATGGGCTTGCCCGATGATACGTTCACGCAGGACCTCTTCCATGTTGAGTAATTTTGCACTCTCACTCTGCAACAAGTTTGTAACAGGGATGCCCGTCCACATATTGACAATATTGGCGATATCATCGGCCTCGACCAACTCATCCAGCCCTGCCGCTTCACGCCATGCCGTCACCTCTTCATCGAACTCACTCTCCAAGCGTACGCGCTCCGTTTTGTGCTTGGCCGCGTTCTCATAATCACGGTCATTCCACGCCTCTTCCTCGGAGGAAATCAACTCAGACAGCCGATTTTTCTTGCCCTTTAAGTCGTCGGGCATTGAATAGATGGCAACACGCAATTTGGCCGCAGCCTCATCGATCAGGTCAATCGCCTTATCGGGCAGATTGCGGTCGGTTACATAACGATGGCTTAATTTCACCGCCTGGACCAGTGCATCGTCATCAAAGACAACATCGTGGTGTTCTTCATAACGAGTACGCAAGCCGCGCAAAATGTCAATACTATCCTCAATATTGGGTTCATCAACGTGAATTGGCGAGAAGCGCCGTTCGAGCGCAGCATCTTTCTCAATATTCTGACGATACTCATCGAGTGTGGTTGCGCCGACACATTGCATTTCACCGCGTGCCAGATAGGGCTTCAGAATATTGCTGGCATCCAATGCGCCTGCTGCACTGCCTGCACCGACAACCGTGTGTAACTCGTCGATAAAGAGAATGATCTCGCCTTCACCCCGCTGCACCTCTTCGATACAGGCTTTTAGCCGTTCCTCAAATTCACCACGGAAACGGGTTCCCGCCAGCATCGACGCCAAGTCCAACGAAATAAGCCGTTTGCCCATCAGCGGCTCCGGCACGTCGTTGCTGACAATGTTCTGTGCCAGCCCCTCAGCGATAGCCGTCTTACCGACGCCCGCTTCACCAATGAGGACAGGGTTGTTCTTTGTGCGGCGACAAAGAACCTGTAGGACACGCAAAATTTCGGTGTCACGACCAATCACTGGGTCGAGTTTACCCTGGCGAGCAGATTCGGTGAGGTCGCGGCCATATTTTTCGAGCACGCGATATTTACTCTCGGCGTCGGGCTGGTCTGCACTGCGCCCATCACGCAACTCTTCAACCGCGCTGTAGAGCCGCTCTTTGGTGATGCCTGCTTCACGCAGAATGTTGGCACTGGGTGTGTTGCGCTCACTGGCAATTGCTAGAAATACATGCTCGGTGCTGATGTATTCATCTTTGAGCTTTTTGGCTTCATCATTGGCAACATCCATCACACGTTTGAGACGAGGCGTAATAAATACTTGGGCGGTATTGCCCATCCCATAGGAGGCATTACCGGATTTGGGTGCTTTGTCGAGAATCGCTTCAACTTTCTGTGAAATAATATTGACATCAGCGTCGAGTTGCTCCAAAAGTTTTGGGACGGCCCCATCTTTCTGCTGCGTCATCGCCAAGAAGAAGTGTTCCGTGTCTACCTGCGTATGCTTGTATTGTTGTAATACCTCATAGGCGCGCATGGCCGCTTCTTGGGCTTTTTCGGTAAATTTGTCAAATCGCATCATAATAAGTGCTCCTGCTATCAGTATGTATATATCTTATATCGTTCATGTATCCTGATTGAATCATCATGAACGACTGGGGTATTATAACTTGTCTCTAAAATATAGAATTCTATGGTTTTTTATAGAAGCAAATTCATCATGAAATTGGGGACAGACACCTCTTCAGAGGTGCCTGTGCCAACACAATTGTCTTTACGACCTCCTGTTAGCTGGAGTGAGTTGCTCCTCGAGGTTGTTAAACAGGCTTGTCATATTTAGAACACCTTCACGTTTCCGCTACCCTTAATTCTAAACCACAGAGCGACCAACTGGAACCACATTGGAAGGTGTGCTGACCTATCTAACTCCTGCTACAACGTAGCCCTCTGTTAGTTCCTTGGCTACAAGCAAAACGCCGTAAATTTAGGAACTATGTATATCTATCGTTCATGAAAAGTGATTAAATTGTCATGAATAACGGGTATACAAATCATTGAGAATGCTTCTTCAGCTACACAATTCAACTATAATATTCAAATTGTTTGTTTTGATTTGATTGAAACAGTCTTGTTAGTCACTTTATCATAAATATACCTTGATAGGGTAGGGAATCTTCCTATGTTTGCGCTCTCTAATATAACGCTAGTTTGGTGCTAACGGAATGCAAACATTGTACAGAGTTGAAAGTTGAAAGTTGAGAGTTGAAAGTTAAGAGTTCATTTTGTTACACCATCATAGCATAGCACTATCACACTATACCGGATTGACATTCAGAAGGGATTCTGCTACAATCGCAATGTCGTTGTCATATGGACAATGATTTTCTTCTTGTAACAACATGTAAAGGGGGTTGCTTATGAAGCCAAATTTTTCACTCAAGAATGAATCAATGGATTTGTGTATGGGACCCTTTTTGTTGTGGCGAACTTTAACCATCTCATAAATTTTTTATTGAAGAGGAAAGTATAAACTGGTATCACAGATTGATTATCT
>JBCCFC010001414.1:0-3029 GCA_039029935.1 Chloroflexota bacterium | reverse complement strand
GTCAGCCACAGCCTGCCGAGCAATTTCAACATTTATTTAGTGGTCGTCCAACCATTGATATTGGCTATAACCAATATTTTTCTATTGGACCAAAATCCAGACTAAATCAGGATGAAAGCACAGACATGCTCCCTGATCTTGAAGTCCGTTTGAGGTGGTTTTACAAAAAAATTGACAATGGTAAGCCGATTGCCGCACCCTATCAGAGACAAAATGGTGAAACACAGAATGGATCATCAGAGTATATAGGGAGCAATCTACAGTCAGAAATTTTTTTAGGGATCAAGCGCAATTTACTCAAAAATGGTCAATCCATTGGTGAGAGTACCCAGCAATCACCACCAAACATGACCTATGATGTCTTTACGCTCTCTGAGACCTATCCAAAGATACCCTGTTTTTACGTATCGACACAGGACGCCGATTTGGTCAATTTGGGGCGAACGTGGGATAAAATTGCATTGACCGAATTGGAAGACGATGTAATCACGATCTTACGCATTCTGAACCCCGATATTGAGCGACTGTATTTTGTCGAGAACCCAGACCCATCATGGGAGAATCCAATGGCACGTGTGCCGTTAGTCAAACTAAAAGGCGAAAAACGGCCTGTTTCACTCTATAGTATGGGGGATGGACTGCGTCGTTCAATTACATTGGCATTGGCAATTACAACCGTTGAGAATGGCTTTTTGCTGATTGATGAAATTGAGAATGGTCTGCATTATCGCATCCAGACAGACCTGTGGCGTGTATTCGTTGAGCTGGCAGAGCGGTTTAATGTACAAATTTTTGCCACAAGCCATAGTTGGGATGCGATTGAATCTCTTCAAGAAGTGGTAGAAGAGAAAGAGTACAAATCCTGTGTACTCACGCGTTTACAAAAACGTGGAGACAAACTTGTTCCTGTTGTATTTGGAGAATCTGAACTTATATATATTATCGAAGACCATATTGAGGTTCGTTAATGTCAAATAAAAATTCCCATATCCTTTTGGTAGAGGGTGCAGAGGATCAGGAATTCATCTACCAGTTGTCAAATTATTACCAGATTCCAAGAGGCACATTTTCAATCGAAAATAAACGTGGTTATGAAAGATTGATTAAGAACCTTCCCATAGATATTGAAATCCGTAGCGATGTAAAGTCAATTGGGATTGTTGTTGATGCTGACAATGATATTCAAACCCGTTGGCAATCAATCTGTGAGAGATTACAGGAATCAGGCTATTTCAATCTACCAGATAGGCCACTTGAAGAGGGGCTAATCCTTGAACAAGATAATATGCCAACCATAGGTGTATGGATCATGCCAGACAATGCCTATTCCGGTATACTAGAAGATTTTGCAAAAATGATGGTTCCTGACAACGATAAACTTTGGCAACGAGCTATCCACTGCGTAGATCAAATCCCAGCCGAAGAACGACGATTCATGCCCACGCACACTGGCAAAGCGTACATTCACACGTGGCTGGCGTGGCAAGAGGAGCCGGGCAGACCACTCGGTTTATCCATAACAAAACGATATCTGGCAGGTGATGCGAACGTTGCGCAGTCATTTGCTGGATGGATGAAACAACTTTTTACACTATCATAAAAAATTAAATCGTAGGTCACGCTGATAGCGTGACGGTCTTGAATGCTAGGCGGACCTACGTTATCTACCAATCAAACACGAGTTGATGATGAGCGATTTATACCAACAATTAGAAGCGTTAAATGAGGAGGCGAGGGCTGCGCTGGAAAGTGCATCCTCCACGGAAGAGACGGAAGCGTGGCACAGCACCTATGTCAGTCGCAAGGGCAAGTTGACGGGGCTGCTGCGGGGCTTGGGGCAGTTGAGCAAGGAAGAGCGTCCGTTGGTGGGCAAGCGCGCCAATGAAATTAAGGTGGCGTTGGAAAGCGCGTTCAGCGAGCGACAGGATGCCATTGTCCATGCCGAGATGGAGAGTGCGCTCAGTGCGGAGGGCATTGATGTGACCTTGCCAGGGCGACCTGTCTCTATGGGGGGACTACATCCCACGACGACGGCCATGCGCGAGATTACAGATATTTTTGCCACAATGGGCTTTCAGGTCTACGACGCACCAGAGGTGGAGACGGACGATTACAACTTCACGCTGTTGAACTTCCCGCCAGGACACCCAGCACGTGAAATGCAAGACACATTCTTCACGACCGATCCAAGCGTTTTGTTACGCACTCATACCAGCCCAGGGCAGATGCATGCGTTGCGTGAGTTTGCACCCAACCCTGTGCGTGTGATTTTGCCAGGCAAGTGTTTCCGCAACGAAGATGTGACGGCGCGCTCAGAGATGATGTTCTATCAAGTCGAAGGCTTGGCCGTTGGGCATAATATCACCTTTAGCGATTTGAAGGGTGTTTTACAGAATTACGCCAACCAAATGTATGGCGAAGGGCGACGCATCCGCTTCCGTAAAGCCTACTTCCCCTTCACTGAACCAAGTGTTGAGGTCGATGTCGATTGTGTCCTCTGTGGTGGCGACGGCTGTCGTGTGTGTAAATACACCGGCTGGCTGGAGATTTTGGGCGCAGGTATGGTGCATCCGGTTGTCCTGAAAAATGGCGGCTATGACCCAGCGATTTACAGTGGCTTTGCCTTTGGCATGGGCATTGAGCGGCAGGTGATGCAGAAGCGAAGTATTGATGATATCCGCTATTTCTATGATAATGATGTGCGGTTCTTGGAGCGGATTAGCTAGGCTATGCCTCTGAGGTGTTACATTCACCGAGTTTCAAAAGTTTGTAAAGATTTCAGATATAGTCTCAATACACTCTCACGGTTCGTGTAAATGAATAGGGAGATATAGAAAAAAGGAAAAGGGGTTACACAATAACGACGGAATGGCTATAGTTCATCAAGTTCTTGAACATCGTCAACAAGTCCTAAATGAAGCTTATCACCAGCCCCCCTGAGTGCTTTGTTCACGGTCAACCCCAGCTTCGGCCTCTCCCCCAACGGGTTGGTATCAGTCTGTCCGATTAGGCTGATACTATGTTCTTTT
>JBCCFC010001413.1:0-3032 GCA_039029935.1 Chloroflexota bacterium | reverse complement strand
GCGATTCACTGCCCATTGATCATTCACCAGCACGTTGATGTTGATCTGCTCATCATCCTCCATCACAAAGAGCGTGTCTTCTTTGGGCTCGGTCATAACCAAGCTAGGTGGCGAGTTGTCGATGGTGACAGGGGTACGCCACTCGCGTGTCCCGTCAAAGCGACGAATGCCAAGCTTGAGCGTGTAGAAGCCTTCTGGGTAGGTGGTGGTATCCAGCACACCCAGACTATTGTTACTGACCTGATTGGGGTTGTCCGGTGTCCCAATCAGAATCCACTCGCTGGGTTCTAGCCCAGGACCAATCTCGACTTGATAGACGCCGCCCAATGCATTGCCGATGATATTGACTGTACTGCTGATGTAACCATAGGGTGGTGGGTTGATGATGGCAGTTTCAGGGTCAAACGATTCTAGGCGAATGGCACTTTGTTCTTCGGGTGGCTGGTCAATGCCATTTTCGCGCACCCAGTCGGCAGCCTCTTGGGGCAAAATCTGATAGACCCGTGTCTCGATATTTTCCGGTGGCGTGGTGGGCGAGGCCAATTGGTTAGAGGTGATGTCAATGTCAAAGGGTTGCCAGATATTGTCGGTTAGGGTCGGTTCTGTGCCGGGGACAAAGATTTCTGTGCGCTGGCGACTCCCCGGGCAGGAGGGTGACGGTAGCAGACCACTGGGGATACAGATGGCGCGGCTGGTGATGGCTGCTGGACGATCATACCAACGTGTTGGCTCGTTCTCATGATATTTACGCATGACGGCGTTCCAGATGGGGGCCGCACCAGATAGCCCCGTTACATTTTTCATGGACTCGTTGTCCGTGTTGCCAACCCAGACACCAACAGTCAACTGAGGTGTAAAGCCCATTGTCCAGTTATCTTTAAAGGCATTGGTTGTCCCTGTCTTAGCGGCGACTTTGCGATTCGGTAGGGTTAAATCTGTGTTGGCTCCAAAGGCGGGCGCACGGGCAAAGTCATCACTCATGACATCAGCCATCAGATAGGCCACCTCTGCACTAAAGACACGCTCGGCCTCAGGCGAATCGTACTGCTTGAGCATGTTGCCTGCTGTATCGCGCACCTGTAACACCGAGACCGGATTGAGCTTACGGAAGCCTGTACGCTCCTCCTCTGGCAGAATGGGTTCACCGACCATCACGCCTTGGTTGGCAAAGACAGTATAGGCATAGGCGTGGTCGAGTAGCTGGACCTCACCGCCACCCAGAACCAAACTCAGGCCATAGAAGTTGAGTCCCCGATCTAGGCCGTTGATGCCCATGCGATGCGCCGTGCGTAGGGCGTTGCCGACCCCTACTTGATCCATCACGCGGATGGCTGGGATATTATAGGAGCGTGCCAGTGCGTTGCGCAGCGAGACAGGACCGTGATATTGGCGGTCATAATTTTCAGGGCGATAGTAGGAGCCATCGGCCTGTGGAAAAGCAGTGGCAACATCCATGATCATCGTCGCTGGGGTCAATCCCTGTTGGATGGCCGTCAGGTAGACATAGGGCTTAAAGCTCGACCCTGGTTGACGCTCGGAGGTGGCGACATTGACCTGCCCATCAATATCCTCGTTGTTATAATCAAGCGAGCCGACCATTGCCATGATTTCACCTGTATCATTTTTGATGGCGACCACAGCGGCATTGCTGGCATTCTTCTCCTGTTCAATCAACAATGCAACCTGCTCCCGTGCCGTCTGCTCGGCATATTTTTGCAACTCGACATCCAACGTCGTGTACACCGTCAGCCCATTGCGCCAGATAAAATAGGGATCGTCAACGGCGTTAAACTCTGCCTTGATCGTCTCCAACACATAGAGCGCAAAGTGGGGGGCGGTGAGAATGTCAAAACGTTCGGCCACTGACCTGCGCAGTGCCAGTTCTTGGGCAAAGGCGGCATCGGCCTCCTCTTGCGTGATGTAGCCAGCGATGACCATTGCTTGTAGCGCGATCCCCTGACGGCTTTTAGCATCATCGGGATTGTCGATGGGGTTGAGTGCTGGGAATTGTGGGATGGAGGCAAGCATGGCTGCTTCGGCGACACTTAGCTCGGCACTGCTCTTGCCAAAATAGACTTGGCTGGCCGCTTCCACACCATAGGCCAAGTTGCCATAAAAGTTATAGTTGAGATACCACTCCAGCACCTTTTCTTTGGGGTAACGCCGTGTCACCTCCATCGCCAGAATAACCTCTTTGATCTTGCGCGCATAGCTCTGCTGGGCACGCTCTTCGGGCGAGATGATGATGTTTTTAATCAACTGCTGTGTGATGGATGAACCACCCTGCACAGAGCCGCCTTGGATGTTGGAGACAAAGGCACGGAAGAGACCACGCACATTGATCCCCGGATTCTCCCAAAAGTTGCGGTCTTCCAGAGCCACCGCTGCTTTATAGACCCAAGGCGACATATCGTCGAGGGCCATAAAACGGCGGTCGCCGCGAAAGGGGCGTGGGTCAACACTTTCGTATAGCAAAAAGTTGCCTGTGCGATCATAGATACGCACCGTCTCAAACTCATCCTGTTGGGTCTCGATGATACTCACATCAGGAAGTTGCTCGGCATAGGAGGTGTAGATGCCCATGACCGCCGCCACGCCCAGACCGACACCCGTGCCGATGACCAGCAGAGCGCCGAGGAAGATGGCAAGACAGCCTTGTCCCAGCCAAAACCAAGGTCGGGGTTGATTGTGTTGGGTGCGCCACCGTTTTCGGCGCAGGATTAAAATTTCGTCACGTCGTTTCATTCGTTTTCCTTATACTGCGAACTATTTTTGAGGTCTTTAGATTGGACCAATTGGTCCAATCTAGTTGTCTCGATACTTTCTCGATCACAGCAATGACTCCGCTGAAAAAAGTCCGATTTCTGTAGAATTTGCGAATCGCTACCGCCAGTGAGAAGTCGGACTTTTGATTGTTCTACTGTATCATTTCGCCTAGGGCGAATCCACAAAAATAATTACCCGCGTAGTAGGCATTCTCTAATGCCGGTGTACTCGTGTAGGACCCGCAATAGGACCCAGAGGGTACCCCG
>JBCCFC010001412.1:0-3042 GCA_039029935.1 Chloroflexota bacterium | reverse complement strand
TGTCCATTTAATAACAATAATAAAAATCAATTTGCAACAAGATGGTTAATTTTTTGACAAATCACTATCTTGACAATATCCAGCTAGATTTGTTATAATGGCGAACAATGCTCCAAAATAAGTTCAAATTTGGGTGGTTCTGACAAGTAGGTTGTCAGGTAAAATTTGAGCCGTACCAGTGTGAGTCTACCGCTAGTTCGGCGGGAAGTGACGCCTTTGGACATCATGTAAGACCTAGCTTGCTAGGCGGGGTGGTTGAATTAGGAACTAAGTTATGGATATAGGCTTGTGTCTATGTTTGTCTAAATCTTGGAGAACGGTCTAATTATTTGCCATCTATTAATGATGATTATTCAATCGCACCATACACCAGCGTGTCCGGGAAAAAGGCAAACCAGCCAAACCAATAGGCCAGATGCCCACCGAGTCGCGGAGCCTGCTCACCATTGGGTCCCACTAATGCGGCTTCGGTGATCTCCCATGCCTGCCCTTGCTCATCAATGACGGTATCTCGATTGGGTCCTGCGGTGAAGATATGCGCACCACGCTCATAGGCGCGCACCTCACTCCCCGCTGTGTAGGTGACGGACCCGGCACGACGACTTAGCCCGTCGACGCTGATGGGGTTGCCCGATGCAATCACCACAACATTGGTTTCGCCAACAGTGTCATTGACAACTTGTTCACTGTCCAAGGTGGCAATCGGATAGGCTACAGGGATGTCTTCGATTTGCATGGCATAGACCTGTGCTTTGGTGTCCAGCAGTTCATTACGCTGCCAGACAGGAAACATGGTGTCGCTGCCCGCAAAGTAATCGCCATAGGCCGCACCTACTTCATAGGGACGACGGAATCCTGTGTCAATGTCCAGCACTTTGGTGTCTGGATGCTGATCAAGCCATGCCTCCCATGTCGTCAACACAATGGGCAGAATAGTTAACTCGACGTCTGTGCCGACCAACTCACCCAAAACAGGTTCCCCTGTCAACTGATTCCAGAGCGTCCGTGTCTGGCGGTCATACATGAGTTTGTTGCTACGGAACAGAAATCCGGATGACCCAAAGTCATAGGTGGCCCCATCACTGGCGCGGCTATCATAGGCCACCGCTGCACCACAGAGCGTACAATAGGCAATGGACACAGGGACATCACCAACAACGTCATTCGCCATCTCGTGCCAATCCAAAATGCGTAGCGGATAGGCACGGGCATCCCCGTTGATTTCAAGACCAAAGACGGGTTCGTCATCACGAAGATACTTTGCTAGCGCAGGGTCAATCATGGTCGCCTGGTCGAGTGCAGGGATGCCATCAACGCGCACGCCACCCCACTGAACCTCTTCCACGCGGATTGTTGAGGCAAATTCATCTTTGAGAAAGTCGCCAAAGCCGGGGTCGATTTGAGATAAGACTGTCCCCTTCCATGTGGTAAAGCCTGGTGGTGGCACAATGTCTGTGTCGCCATACCATTCCACCCAACTACCCCAATCCGGACCAAATGATTGGCCGCTCAGTCGATTAAGTGTTTTGCCTGATGAAAAATCACCATCTGCCAATCCAATTTGGGCAAAGCGCAGTAACTCAATCAAGACCGGGATAAAGCGTTGGTCTCGTGCCGTGAGAATGGCCTGTGTCGCATTATCAATCTTCGCCGAGTCGTTTCCCGCCATGTCATACAGCAACTGTGTTGCAATCGCATCTGGAATGGGTTGTCCAGGCAAAATTTCGTCAAAGATATTTTGTGGCACATCGCTGCTTGCGGTCTCAGGGCTTGCGGTCTCAGGGCTTGCAGTCTCAGGGCTTGCAGTCTCAGAGCTTGCAGTCTCAGGGCTTGCAGTCTCAGAGCTTGCATCTGAGGCCCCCTGTTCTTCAACGCTATCTGTCTCTGACTGCACTGTTTCGTCCGTTGCCGATGGGCTGGGTATTGTGCAGGCATACAAAATCAGACTGGTCAATAGGACAGCAGCCACTACGTATTTTTGTATCGTCATATCAAATTGCCTTTCCCGCAGCGGATTTTCTCAACCCACTACGATTTTATACTGTTTTACGAGTACACTGTTTTACGAGTACACTGTTTTACGAGTACACTGTTTTACGAGTACACTGTCTTGTGCGTATGGTGAAGCAATCACAACAAGTGGAACAATGCCATTCATGTGAAAGCGTGTTTTCATACCATACGCCACAATTGGTGTCACTATCGGTTTGCACACTTACGTACAATAGACCGACAATTGATATGAGTATCTAGTAGAAAGATAGAGAGAATCTTAGACAATTCTTACAGATTTATGAATGATTTGAGAAAATGTTCTTTAGCCCAACCCACTATTCATGCACAATCACCAATGTCCCTGGATTGCTCCAGTGGCTCATCAGCCAGTCAATCTTGCCATCCCACGTTGGGCCTGTGAAGTTGAAGAGCCACTGCGCATCGCCCGGTGCCATGTTGATGCAGCCGTGACTGTGGGGGGAGCCAAAATTATCATGCCAATAGGCTCCGTGAAAGGCATACTCCTCAAAGAAGTATTGCACCCAAGGGACATCCTCAATGTAATAGGCACTTGATGTTCCTGCGTTGCCTGCCATGTGCTGCACGGGCACTTTGGCCTTGATATAGAACGTTCCAGTCACGGTGGGGGTGTCCGGTAGCCCTGATGACATGACAAAGCCACGCAGAGGGCGGTCGCCTTCATAGGCCAACACAATTTGCTCGCTTAAATCGACACGCACCCACCGCTCATCCAGCCCCGTGATTGGCACGTCAAAATCAATGGGATACTGCTCAAAATGGGGCATAAACGCCTGTGAAAAAATTTTGGGCGCACGGCTATTTGCAGGCAATAGCTTGGGTCCCGTGTACGCGGGTGCAGGATAGTGGATGTGTGTTTTATAGGGTGAGAACACCCGAAACTCAGGCAGCCTCCTCACTGTACTTTCCTCAATTTGTACTTCTTCCACATCCTCTACCTGAGCATATGCTGACGATTGGCTGCTCAATAATACGAGACAAGCCATGACACACAGACCTATTATCTTT
>JBCCFC010001411.1:0-3068 GCA_039029935.1 Chloroflexota bacterium | reverse complement strand
TTCAGCTTTGTACTCTTGAAACATCCTCTTTATAATCCTATATGACCCTTATACGCATCAGAACCCTTGCTCTATTCGCGAAAGTTTCTCCCTTCTACCTCTGGTTGCGGGAATTGCTGGTAGAATGGACGCTATATTGACAATGCCAGCCACAAAACCAAGCGATAAAGCGGAGTGGCAAAGTTTATCAGAAGCGATTGTGCGTGTTGGCGCAATTTCATCGTTAGATCATTTACTCCATCAAGCATTGGACATGTGGATTAATCAGCTATCCACGAAGATGCGCTGGCAAATTGCTACTGATCTATATCGTATAGAGGAAGTAAGCCTTGGGCGTGCAGCCGAAATTGCTGGCATACCCTATGTTGTTTTTATGGAGCGATTGGCAGAAGACAATATTCCGCTGATGGTCGCTGAGTCAACCACAGAAGAACAACGAACACGACGCAAGGGACTGATTCATGCCGGATTCAACCTCACCCATGCTTGATGGCTATGTTTTTGACACCAATGCGCTGTCTTTATTGGCAAAGGCTAATCATCTTGGCCTGCTTGATGCTGCAACTGTTCCACTGTATATCACGCCAGCAATTCAACAAGAGCTAGAAGTGGGTGTCCAGCGCGGTGTGTCCTATTTGGATAATGTTTTAGATATGGCGAACGATGGGCAGCTACAAATCATTGTCCCCGATCGTGATGACGATAGAAAATTTATGTAAACCCTACCACGCAAACTTGGTGACGGTGAACGTGAAGCGGTTGCTATTTGTCACAGATTAGAACTTGTACTGATTACGCATGATCGCAAAGTTATCAACTACTGTGACCGAACAGGCATTGAATGTATCCCATTTACAGAATTAATTGAGGAATTTCAGGTAGCTGGCTTGCTTACAGAGCAAGAAGTGAATCGCGTCTGCTGAAATTAGCCTCACTGTACTGAACCACACATCAACGCCAACTCATCCATCTGCTCAGTTGAAACGTCTTCGGCCATCACATAAGCCGTCCCCGCGTTACGCACCCAACGCGTCGGCGCAGCATCGGGATAACTCAATTCAATTGCGGTCATGTATGCCTCCGCAGCCTCACCAAATCTTTGTTGATGATACAACGCCTGACCCAATCGGGCATAGGCCCAAGCATCTTCAGAACGTTGGTTGACAGCCTCGGTATAGTGTTTGCTGGCAGTCGCCCACACTGGTTGAGCAAAGGCAGTGCGATAAAAGTCGCCGATTTTGCTGTGGAGCCAGCGTGAGAGAGGACGCGCTTGTTCAGCCTCCGCATAGGCGGTCATGGCGCACGCGATGTCTCGCCACACATAGGCGCAGAGATCGGCGCGGGTCAACGCCACAGCCATCACATTGGTTGCGTCGTTGGCCGCTTCATCCAGCGCACGTTCGGCTTGAACGCTACGACCTGCTTGGGCGTGGGTGCGCGCCAATTCCAGATGCGCCCATGCTGCTTGGCGGTCGAGGACAATGGCACGATTGAGTTCGCGTTTCGACGCATGGGTGTCACCAGCATGACGAAGGACACGCCCCAGCGAAACATAGGTCACATAGGTGCGTGGATCGCGGGTTGGATTTTCGATTTGGCCGAGGGCTGTGCGGTAATGGGCAGCCGCAGCCTGATAGTCGTCGCTGGCAGCGGTGTGGTCGGGGTTGATGTCGCCACGAAATTCGTCGATCATGCCCTCTTGATAGGCAAGAGCCAGACGGTGTTCAATCGCTTTATGGTAACCAGAACCACGGAGCGAGCGCACAGCTTGCTCTGCTTTGTCCAGTGCCACCGCAACCTCGCCTGTCATAACCGTTTCCGGTGTGCGTATCCAGCGATGGTAGAGCTCGGCGATGGCAAACCAAGTGGCCGGATCGCATGGATGTTGCTCGACAGCATGAGCGAGGTGACGTAGGGCGTGGGCGTAGCTACCTTGCAGAAGCAATGCTTTGCCCATGTAATAGTGGAGCAGACTGGTGTCAAAGTGGGTTGCTTGTGTGGCTGTCTCTTGTAGAGGGACATCCGGCGCAAACACGTCACATGGCAGTTGCGCAAGACTCTGCCACGCAGGGATGGCTGCATCCAGTTCCTCTGTGGCGCCCTGTTCAATTAGTCGGTTCATTGCGGTCGTGAACTCGCGGTATGCACCAGCGGGATTATCACCCGCATACTGGATCAACCCCTGTGCAATTGAGGCGATGACAGCCAGATAGGGTTCAACTTGTATGGGCAGGTTGCAGAGCATATCCGCTGCACAGGTGATGTCAATGGTGAAATGGTTATAGGTCAACGGCTGGACGCGCTCAGGGCGGATGGTGGTTGCGCCGCCAATGTCGAGTTGGTCGGTGAGCGTAACCACAATATTGAGTTGCGATGAAACAGGGTGGGCTGCGCTGTTAGCATCGCTGTCCGCAATGAGGATATTGCCCCAAAGCATGAGCCATGCATCAGTCTGTCGCAACTGTTGCCGAGCTTGGTCCCGCGACGTAATCTTCGTCGAGATGGGGACAACTTGCACATCGTCAGGAGAGGAAAGGTCGTGGATGAGTTGATCGACAATGGCTTGGGTTGTGGCATTGTCCATGCCACCTAATTTGGCGACAAGGATGCATGGTTGGGCTGTATGCTGTGGCTGACATGGATTGGCTGGTGGCGAAGGACGCGGCCAGTAGAATACCGCTGCAATGACCACTGCGCAGATGAGCGTCAAGCCGATAGCTAGACGCAGAATAGTGGCATGGGCATCCCTGCCCGTGCGTTCAGTAACATGGGCATCCCTGCCCGTAACAGGCTGGAAGCCTGTGTTACTGTCAATCTCCGCCGCCAAGGCCGCAATCGCCTCTTCCTCATCCACAATCTGGTTATGCAGATGAAGCGGCACCTCCCCCGCGCCATATCGAGCTGCTTGAAGATGCAGATACTGTAGATTATACTTTAAACGGGTAGAAAATGGACTTTCTCGAAAGACTGGAAGTTCAAGGCAAGAAGGGAATCAAGCTCAGATTTATGTTTAGTAGGAGCCTCATCAAGAAAAGAGGAAATAGCCAGACGAAACTCGTCAAAACTTG